>JBLHLO010000100.1:0-7944 GCA_047621105.1 Alphaproteobacteria bacterium | reverse complement strand
CAAGGTCGAGGAGGCTGAGCACGCCCAGCGTGAAGAAGAAGAGCGCTCTAAGCAAGCAGCTGAAGAGGCCCGGCTCAAGGCCGAACAAGAAGAGGCCGAACGTATGGCGGCGGTTACCGCTGCTGCCGCCGCTGCTGCTGAGGCCATGCCCGTCGAAGGTGCCGAGCCTGCGCGCCCGGCGCGTGCCAAGGGCAAAAACATTCCCGATGAGCCTGCCCCCGAGGCCGAAGACGATGACGTTCGTCGTGGTGCCCGCAAGGGTGGCGGCGCGAAAGTGGATAAACCTCGTCCAGCATTGACGCTGCGCAAGGAGGGCGAACGCCGCCAAGGCAAACTCACCATTGCCCGCGCCCTTGACGATGAGGGCGGCGAACGTGTCCGTTCGCTCGCCGCGATGCGTCGTGCCCGTGAACGTGAACGCCGTGCCCAGCAGCAGTTGGCGGGTCGGGGTGAAAACACCAAAGTCATTCGTGAAGTCGTGTTGCCAGAAATGATCACTGTGCAGGAGTTGGCCGCGCGTATGGCCGAACGAGCTGCCGATGTCATCAAGGGATTAATGCGCATGGGCGTGATGGCAACGATCAACCAGCCAATCGATGCTGATACGGCTGAGATTCTGGTCTCCGAATTTGGTCACGTTGTAAAGCGTGTTAGCGAAGCCGATGTGGAAGAAGGTATTGCCGGCGAGACGGACGCGCCTGAAAACCTTCGGTCCCGTCCGCCGGTGGTCACGGTTATGGGCCACGTTGATCATGGCAAGACCTCGCTTCTTGATGCGCTTCGTGAAACCGACGTGGCGGCTAAGGAGTCGGGCGGCATTACTCAACACATTGGCGCCTATCAGGTGACCATGCAGTCGGGTCAGAGAATCACCTTTCTTGATACGCCCGGCCATGAGGCGTTTTCACAGATGCGCGCCCGCGGCGCCAAGGTTACCGACATCGTGATATTGGTGGTGGCTGCCGATGACGGCATCATGCCTCAAACTATCGAGGCTATTCATCATGCCAAGGCGGCGGAAGTGCCATTGATCGTCGCTATTAATAAGATTGATCTGCCCGGGGCTAATCCCGATCGCATTAAATCCGATCTCTTACAGCATGATGTCGCGCTCGAAGGCATGGGTGGTGACGTGTTATGGGTTGAAGTTTCGGCCAAGCAGAAAACCAACCTGGATAAACTCGAAGAAGCGATCCTATTGCAGGCTGAACTTCTGGAGCTCAAGGCTAATCCTGACCGTGCTGCCCAGGGCATTGTGGTTGAAGCCAGGATGGAACGTGGCCGCGGCAACATTGCTACTGTACTCGTGCAACGCGGCACCCTTAATGTTGGTGACGTATTTGTCGCTGGCGCGGAATGGGGGCGGGTGCGCGCCTTAGTTGATGCCCACGGCAGAAAGGTCAAGCGGGCTGGCCCTGCTTGCCCGGTTGAGGTGTCGGGCTTGCAAGGTGCCCCGATTGCCGGCGATGAATTTTCCGTGGTTGAAAACGATACCCGTGCTCGACAAATTGCCGAATACCGTCAACGCCGCGTGCGCGATGCGGCGAATGCCGCTGGTGTGCGTGGGACGGTTGAACAAATGCTTGCGTCTATTGCTGCGGGCGAAATCAAGGAGTTGCCGGTCGTCATCAAGGCCGATGTGCAGGGCTCGGTCGAGGCGATTGTTGGTGCGCTCGAAAAGTTTGGCAACGAAGAAGTCAAGGTTCGGGTGCTTCATGCTGCCATTGGTGGCATCAACGAATCGGACGTGACATTAGCACGCGCATCAAATGCCTTTATTGTTGGGTTTAACGTGCGTGCGCATCCCCAAGCCCGTGATATGGCTCGGGCTGATGGCATAGAGATTCGTTATTATTCGATCATCTATGACCTGACCAACGATGTGAAGCAGGCGCTTACCGGCATGTTGGCCCCGGCGATAAAAGAAACCGTATTGGGTATGGCAGAGCTGCGCGAAGTGTTCAATATTTCCAAGCTCGGGCGTATCGCCGGTTGCCTGGTCAGCGAAGGTGTGGTGCGGCGCGGGGCGCGGGTGCGCTTGTTGCGTGACAACGTTGTTATTCATGACGGCGCACTTAAGACCCTTAAGCATTTCAAAGAAGAAGTGCGTGAGGTGCGGGCCGGTTCTGAATGTGGTATGGCACTCGAAAATTACTATGACCTTCAGGTGGGCGACATGCTCGAGTGCTTTGAGGTCGAGGAAGTCGCTCGCACCCTTTAGTCGGGTCGTGTGTCCCGGCGGACGGATTTGCTATGAAAAAGGGAAAGAGCGCGTCGCGTTCAAGCACACCCAGCCAACGCCAATACCGCGTGGGCGAGGAATTGCGTCATGCGCTAGCGCGCATTCTCGAACATGCTCATTTTCGCGATCCTGATCTCAGCGGAGTTTCAATCACCGTGAGCGAGGTGCGCATCTCTCCAGATTTGCGCAATGCGACGGCCTTCATCACTCCCCTGGGTGGCGATGAAATGCCGGCCGTGGTCGCAGCGCTGAACCGCGCAGCAGGTTATTTCCGCGGTGAAATCGCACGTGAAATCCGGCTGCGCCATATTCCGAAAATCGATTTTGAGGCCGATACGTCATTCGCGTATTCAAGTCATATTGACGCTCTGCTTGCCCGTCCTGATGTCGCCCGCGATATAGCCCGCAAGGACGAGGCGCCCGTAGATGCGGATGACGAGGACAACGCAGATCGTGACGACGACAATGGGCCGGCGGCGTAAGCCACCCCCTGGCGCGCGCGCCCTCAATGGTTGGCTGGTGCTTGATAAGCCTGCTGGCATCAGTTCGGCCCGCGCCGTTGCGCTGGTGCGCGCGGCCCTGAAGCCGTTGCGGATTGGCCATGCCGGGACCCTCGATCCGTTGGCCACCGGGATCTTGCCGATGGCGCTGGGCGAAGCCACCAAGACCATCGCCTATGCGATGAATGGTACGAAGGCTTACCGCTTTACCCTGCATTTTGGTGAGGCACGTACCACCGATGACGCTGAGGGGACGGTCATCGCGACCAGTGCGATCCGTCCGGCAACGGCAGATATTGAGGCGATTTTGCCCCGGTTTATCGGACAAATTGCTCAAGTTCCGCCTGTTTTCTCGGCGATTAAGATGGCGGGGCAGCGCGCTTATGCCCTGGCGCGGGCGGGCAAACCCCCGGAAATGGCCGAAAGAATAATTGAAATCAATGACTTAAAACTTATTTCCCGACCTGATCCTGAAACCGCAGAGTTTACCGTCGTCTGTGCCAAGGGAACCTATATCCGGGCGCTCGGGCGCGACCTGGCTGAGGCACTTGGCACTGTCGGATATGTCTTGGCCCTGCGGCGGACTCAGGTTGGCCCGTTTTGCGAAATCCACGCAATTGGGCTGGATAAACTCGACGCCTTGGGGCATAGTGCGCGCGCTTTCGAGCCCCTTTTGCCAATTGAAACCGTGCTGGACGACATCCCGGCTCTGGCTTTGAGTGGTGACGAGGCCGCCCTGATTCGTCAGGGACGTGCTGTGAAGGTGCTTGGTACCGGTGGCAGCCGCCCCCGGGAAGGAAATGCGGATGTATCCGCCGAACTTTCCGATGGAACGGTTGTCTGTGCGATGGACGGGACGAGGCTGGTTGCCCTGGCCCGGTATGTCGCAGGGGAAATCCACCCGGTGCGCGTTTTAAACCTCTAGATAATAGAATGGAGCACACGATGTCGATTACACCTGACCGTAAACAGGTGCTGGTGGGCGAGTACGCCACTGGCGCGACAGATACCGGCTCTCCAGAAGTTCAGGTCGCGATCCTTTCGGAACGTATTACTAACTTGACCGAACATTTGAAGATCCACGCACATGATTTCCACTCCCGGCGAGGCCTTATTATGATGGTCTCGAAACGTCGCCGGCTGCTGGATTACCTCAAGACGAAAAACCAAGACCGATACCAGAAGCTGATCGAACGCCTGGGACTCAGGCGCTAGCAAGGCCCCGGCCGCATGGGCGGCCGGGCTCTCCGCCGTGGCTGGGCCGCGTGCGGGTGTAGGTAAGTTGGAAGGAAAATTTTTTATGTTCAATATCATTAAGAGAGAACTCGACTGGGGCGGGCGTAAGCTCACCTTGGAATCTGGACGCATTGCCCGCCAGGCCGATGGCGCGGTGCTTGTCACTTACGGCGACACCACAGTGTTGTGTACGGCCGTTGCAAACAAGCATCCGAAGCTCGGCATCGATTTTTTTCCCCTCACTGTTAATTATCAGGAAAAGAGCTACGCCGCCGGCAAGATCCCGGGCGGATTTTTCAAGCGCGAAGGCCGTCCGTCAGAAAAAGAGACGCTGACCTCACGCCTTATTGATCGCCCCATCCGGCCGCTCTTTCATCCCAAGTTTCGCAACGAAACCCAGGTGACGTGCACCACCATTTGCCACGATCTGGAAAACGATCCTGACATCGCCGCTTTGGTCGGTGTCTCGGCCGCGCTCACCCTTTCGGGCATTCCATTCTTGGGCCCAATTGGCGCCGCGCGGGTCGGTTACATTGATGGCGAATACGTGCTTAACCCGCGCCACGATGAGATGGCCAATACCAAGCTCGACTTGGTTGTCGCTGGGACTAAGGCTGGCGTCTTGATGGTCGAATCCGAAGCCCATGAATTGTCGGAAGACGAAATGCTGGGCGCCGTCATGTTCGGCCACCGGGAATTCCAAAAGGTCATCGACGTTATCATCGAGATGGCGGAAGAAGGTGCCAAGGCACCCCGGCCGTTGCCTGAAACGCCGCCGGAAAATGAAGCGATTGCGACACGGGTGCGTGAGTTGGCGGAAGCGGGCCTCCGGGAGGCCTATAAGGAAGTCGATAAGACCGTCCGGCGCGACCGTATTGACGTGGTCAAGAAAGAGGCCGTGGCAACGCTCGAGGCCGAGGAAATCACCGGTGACGTTGTTGGCGGTGCCTTTAAGAAGTTGGAAAAAGACATCGTTCGTTTGGCCGTTCTCGATACCGGTTTGCGTATCGATGGACGTGATACCAAGACCGTGCGTCCGATCCTGGCTCAGGTGGGTGTGCTGCCGCGTGCCCATGGTTCGGCCTTATTCACCCGTGGTGAAACCCAGGTGATCAATGTCACGACGCTGGGTACTGGTCAGGATGAGCAGATTATCGACGCCCTGGATGGCGATTACCGCGAACATTTCATGCTGCATTACAATTTCCCGCCTTATTCGGTGGGTGAGGCGGGTCGCATGGGCAGCCCGGGGCGGCGCGAAATCGGCCATGGTAAGCTTGCCTGGCGCGCCATTCATCCTTTGCTCCCGAGCAAGGAAGAATTTCCCTACACCATGCGGATCGTTTCGGAAGTGACCGAATCGAATGGTTCCAGTTCAATGGCGACGGTGTGCGGTTCTTCTCTGTCATTGATGGATGCGGGTGTTCCCTTGAAGCGGCCGGTGGCAGGTATTGCCATGGGCCTGATTAAAGAAGGGGATCGTCACGCTGTGTTGTCGGATATCTTGGGTGATGAAGATCACCTCGGTGACATGGACTTCAAGGTCGCCGGTACCGAAATGGGGATCACCAGCCTGCAGATGGACATCAAGATTACGTCCATTACCGAGGACATCATGAAGGTTGCCCTTGCCCAGGCGCATGATGGCCGTTTGCATATCCTCGGCGAAATGGCCAAGGCCCTGACCGGCGCGCGGGAAGAAGTTTCCGGCAACGCGCCGCGTATCACGGCCTTCCAGATCCCGAAGGATAAAATCCGCGAAGTGATTGGCACCGGCGGTAAGGTCATTCGTGAAATTTGCGAAACCACCGGCGCGAAGATCGATATCGAGGATGACGGCACAATCAAGGTTGCCGCCGTGGATAGCGAAGCCGCCGATAAGGCGATTGAATGGATCAAGTCCATCGTTGCCGAACCGGAAATGGGCGTCATCTACACCGGTAAGGTGGTTAAGGTCGTCGACTTCGGTGCCTTTGTGAATTTCCTCGGCAACCGCGACGGGCTTGTTCATATCTCCGAGCTGGCTGAGGGACGCACCAATAAGGTGACGGACGTGATCAACGAAGGCGACACCGTCAAGGTCAAGGTGTTGGGTATCGATGATCGCGGCAAGGTGCGCCTGTCGATGAAGGCCGTAAACCAGGAAACTGGGGAAGACCTGACGGCTGACGCCGACGCCCCTGCTGCGGAATAAAGGATCTCTGCCGGGGCCCATTGGCCCCGGCGGCCTTGCCAAATTGCAGGGGGAGGGCTGGGAAAACCGGCTTATTTCCTATATAACGGCTTATGTATTTACCGTGATTCGGCTGTAGGGTTCGAATCCGGCCCGGGTTAAGAGATGATGATTGCCATCGTGGGAACTGACGTATGAAAGACCTCCAGCCTTTGGTCATTTCGGGTCAGGAAGTATGGCCGCTGGTTGAAGGCGGCAAGGGCATCGCCGTGTCCAATGGCGAAAGCTCTGGCGCTTGGGCGGCATCGGGGGGTGTTGGCACCTTCTCCGGCGTCAATGCCGATTCCCACGATGCCGATGGCAATCCTATTCCTGTCATCTATCACGGTCGCACCCGGCGTGAACGCCACGAAGAACTGGTCGCCTTTGCCATTCAGGGCGGCATCACTCAAGCGCGGATCGCCCATGAAACGCGGGGTGGCCAGGGCCGCATCCACATGAATATCTTGTGGGAAATGGGCGGTGCCGAGCGGGTGCTGAAGGGCGTGTTGGAGGGCACAAAAGACATCATCCATGGCGTCACCTGTGGTGCCGGGATGCCTTACCGCATGGCTGAGATATGTTCCCAATTCGGCGTTTATTATTATCCCATTGTTTCCTCGGCGCGCGCTTTCAGGGCGTTGTGGAAACGGGCCTATCACAAATTTGCCGAGCTTCTGGGCGGGGTCGTTTACGAAGACCCCTGGTTGGCCGGCGGCCATAACGGGTTGAGCAATGTCGAAGATCCTAATGTGCCGCAAAGCCCCTATTCACGCGTTGTCGACCTGCGCGCGTTAATGCGTGAATGTGGTCTTAACGAAACCCCGATCGTCATGGCCGGCGGCGTCTGGCGGCTTGATGAATGGGCGGACTGGATCGGTAATCCCGACCTCGGTCCCATCGCCTTCCAATTTGGCACGCGGCCACTTTTGACCCAGGAAAGCCCGATCTCCGACGAGTGGAAGCAAAAGCTTTTGGCGCTTGAGAAAGGCGATGTGTATCTCAACCATTTCTCGCCAACCGGGTTTTATTCATCAGCGGTTTCCAATGATTTCCTCGGTGAACTCCGGGGGCGCTCCGAACGGCAGGTTGCCTACAACATGCACCAAGTGGGCGAGCACGATACCGAATTCGCTGTTGGCGTGCGCGGGCGCAAGGTCTATCTCACGGCCCATGATAAGGAATATGCCGAACGCTGGGTGACGGAAGGTTATACCGAAGCGCTGCGGACCCCCGATTCGACCCTTATTTTTGTCACGCCTGTACGATCGCGGCAAATCCTTAAGGACCAGATCGAATGCATGGGCTGCTTATCGGCGTGTCATTTTTCAAACTGGGCACAGAACGAAGAAGGGACGACGGGACGCAAAGCCGATCCGCGCTCCTTTTGTATCCAGAAGACCTTGCAGGCCATCAGCCATGGCAGCGAGGTGACGCAGCAACTTATGTTTGCCGGTCATAATGCTTACCGGTTCAAGGACGACCCTTTTTATGCCAACGGCTTTATTCCGACGGTGCGGGAATTGGTGAGCCGCCTGCGTACGGGCGCCTAAAACATTAATAAAACAGCAATATATAGGTCTTTTTTTTAGACTTCTAATTTTGGTTATCGTGCCTATATAACTATGTAATATGACAATGGCAGGCGGCGCTTTGAAGCGCCGCCCCTTCAACCGGGATTTTTACATGGCTGCGGCAACACATCAGCGCCCTTATACCCAAGTTGTGGACCGTCTCAAGCAGGCTGGCTTGCG
>JBLHLO010000099.1:0-7952 GCA_047621105.1 Alphaproteobacteria bacterium | reverse complement strand
AACGATTTCGAAGGCGCCGTCATCTTGGTCAGCCATGACCGGCGTTTGCTGGAAGCGACGACCGATCGTTTCTTGCTGGTCGCCAATGGCCGGGTCACGCCATTTGATGGTGACCTTGACGATTATAGGCGTTTTCTGTTGTCGGGTAAGAATACGCCGACAGCACGGGAAAAGCCGACAAAGACGCCAAAGGCAACTCAGTCGGCAAAGACTAAAAAATCTAAAAAGAAGAAAAAATCCAACCGCGCGGCATAAAAGCCGTTCGGTTAATCAAACAGTTTATTGATGTCGTCCTGGGAGAGGCCTTCGCCTTCCATTTGCGGGCCGTTGAGCAGAGCTTCATCGGCGGATTTTTCGCAACCGGCCGGGACCATCACTTCGATCTCACTCATTTGATCAACGCCCAATAATTCGATCAGTTTATTGACCCGTTCTTCGACATAGGTAACGGATTTGGCGATTTAACTGACCCGCTGACCGGTGATGTCCTGGAAAGAACAGGCTTCATAGACATTATTGGCGCTGTCAGTGATTTTATCTAAAAGGGCGATCTGATCGGCATCTTCGAGTTGTTCGCGCAGCTTGTCGACGGCACTTTCGGAGTTTTCCATGGCCTCCATGATGGTCGTGGTCGCCGTCTCCGTCGCCTTGACGATGGCATCCATTTGATCGCCCATGCTGTCAAATCCGTGCCCCTCGTCGATCGGCCGGTCGATGGCCGCAATTTACTGGCGGACGCGCTGGATATAGCGCGCCAAGGCATCGAGCTCCTGCTCCAGCTGGATCATCGAATCTTTCTCCATAAGTCCAGGGCCCCATACCCCATTAATCATGCACTGTTGCCGATCTAAGACAGAGTCCGGCCCACACAGGGACCGGCCACGGTAAGTGAGATTAACTATGGCGCGATATCCTTTAAAAATTCTTCATGGCGGCGGCCCAGGGGCCTCAATTGGCCACAAAGCACCAGTATTCCTTAAGAAAGGCCGCCCGTGGTCGGTCGGATTCTCTGGTTTTTTTGCCTGTGCAGCGACGGGTTTTGCCGGTTGGTCCGTGTACTTAAGTAAGGGGTTGTTCGCCGGATGCTGGCCAATGCTGGCCCGGCCCAAAGATGAGGTAGACTATGATCTATAAACGTATTTCTCTCATGCCTGTCATCACTGCGGTGTCTCTGGGCGCTGCCGTATTCCTGTCAATGCCGGCCGCGGCCCAGCAATCGGGCCAAATGCCCGGTCAGATGATGCAGGGGCAATCCCCCGGTCAGATGATGCAGGGCGCGGCCCCGGAACAGCGCGAATCGCGCCACGACCGCCGGATGCGGCGCTCGACCGAACGGCGCTTGTCGATCTTTGACAGCAATAAGGACGGCAAGGTCTCCCTGGCTGAAATCGCGGCTGAAGAAAAGCGCCTTTTTACCGCTGCCGACGTTGATGGCGATGGTAAACTCTCGGCAGATGAGTTTAGCCGCCGAGGGCGTTGGTTCATCCGGCTCCGGGCGATGAGCTTTCTTGATATGCTCGATGTCAACGGCGATGGCGAGGTTAGCTTGGATGAGCTCAACAAACCGTCCGAACGCTGGTTCAAGCGCTATGACGCCAATAAATCCGGCGCGCTTGAAACCGATGAACTGGCCAACACCCAGCAACGCGGCGGTGGTCGTCGGTTTGGGCGGCGCTAACGCCGATAAGTTGGCACCCCCCCCTCGGGCGGTGGATGACGCGCTGATCCTCCAGGCCCAGGCGGGTGACCGCAGGGCCTGGGGGGCGCTTGTTGATCGCCACCTTAACGCGATCACCGGTTACGCCTGGTACATGCTGGGCGATCAGGGCGATGCCGAGGATGTGGCCCAGGAGACCTTCCTCAGGCTGATGGGCAAGGTGGGCACCTGGCAGCCCGATGGGGGCGCTAGCCTCAAGACCTGGCTTTACAGGGTCGCCATCAATCTGTGCATCGATCGTCGTCGCAAGCGCGTGCCGGTGCCGGTTGAACATCTGCCGGAGGTCGATGAGACCGAGGTAGTGGAAATGGAACAGACGCTGGCGCGTGTGCGCGCCGTTAAAGAAGCACTCGGTCGGTTGCCGGAACGTCAGCGGGCCGTGATGGCCTTGGTCTACTACCAGGGTTTTACCAATCGCGAATCGGCGGACCTTCTTCACCTGAGTGTCGAGGCGGTGGAAAGCCTGTTATCTCGTGCCCGGCGCGCCTTGAGTACAAGCCTGGCCCCCTTACGTGATGAACTGATGGAACGATGATGATGGATAGACAGATTGCAGATTCAGAACATGCCCTCGATAGGCTGTTGGATCAGCTGAAACCCCCTATGCCGTCCGATACCCTTCGGGCGCGTCTCAAACGCGATTTTGCAACCCTCCCTACGGGCCGGGGTGCGGGGCCAATGGGCTCCGGGCCGCTGGCGGCACTGCGTGCTCCGGCCGTGGCGGCGGTACTGGTGCTGGCGGTGGCGCTGGGTATTCAGTATTCACCCCAATCTCTAACCCAGCCTTCAGATAGGGTGGCTGCGCCAATAGCGGTGCCGGTGACGTTGGCGGCCATTCCCTTTGATGATACCGAAGATGAGCCGACCGACTCATTGGCTCTGGTCGACGACGGCCCCGATACGGGCCGTATCACCCTGGCACTGGTGAGCGGGGGGATAAACGACGACGGCCCGGCACTGGACAGCACCGAGCCGCTTGACGGTTTACCACTGTACTAAGTTCGGCCTGTGCGAGGTTCAGTCGCGATTCTAAAAGGCCATCTTCTTATAATGCCGTTTGTGCTTGGCGATCCTTAGTGAAGTAATCTTTGTTGCTGAGCTGGCCTCTGCCGGCGACGACGATCTGATCGCCCGGCTTTTTCACCTGATACAGTAACGCCGGGGCGTCACTTTCATTGTGAAGCTGATAATACTGCCCGCCTGGAATTAACGCGCACATTCCTTCGCTAAGCTGATGGACCTCCGGCTCGGCATTTTCATCGTCCTTGGTGCGCACGGTCAATTGGCCTTTGACGCATAGGAACGATTGCGACGACCCCTTGTGATAATGAAATTCGTTGCGCGCGCCCGGCGCATAATGATTAAGCGCAATCATCAAATCGCCTTCCTTGGACAGGAGCTTGCGTTGGCGCGGTTTCTCTGGATTGGAGAGATCGATGGAATCAAAAATCTTGCTGACGTGAGCCATATGTTCCTCCTTGGGATGAACCCTCTTGTGCAGGTTGGCCCCAGTTTAGCCGATTACCCCCCGATTTATGCATGAAAAAAGGGGGAGAACCTGAAGCTCTCCCCCCATATGCATAGCCCCGTGATTGGGAGCGTTCTGCCTTATTTGCAGTTCACTTCCTTGGCTTCGGCGCCGGGGCGCAGGTAGACGAAGGTGCAGGTCATGCCAGGTTTAACGTTCTTGCGGTTGCCCTTCTTGCCCTTGATGGTGACCTTGGAGCGCGAGCCGGAAACCTTGGCTGAAACCGGCTTGCCCTTGTACATGAGGGTGATCTTGCGTCCGCCACCTTCGTTCTTGGTGACCTTGCCGGTGTGGTTGAGAATGGTGACCTTAACCGGGGCATTGGCATCAATGATCAGTTGCTTGACGCGGGGGGATACGTTGAGCGCGTCCTTAAACGCCTGGGTCACTTCCTTGCCGAAGGCGGGAACGACTTCGCGGCCGGCCTTTTTGGCCGCGGCCTGAAGCTTGGGATTGGTGAGGGCGTATTTGTAGGCGGCATGCAGTGCTTCAAGGCGACCCGCCGGAATGGCTGGGGGGGCGCCCGTGACCCGCCACATTTCACCGGCCAGCGTGGTCAAGCGGGCGAGCTGTTTGGAATCTTCGGTGGTCGAAAGTTCGAAAGCCGTGGGAACGCCCGGGAGATCGGGATCGCGTTTGGTCGAATAAGAAACCAGGATGCGGCCCTTGCCCTGCTTGTGAAAATCTAGATTGCTCTCGACTGAGCCCATCATGACGTTGACTTCGCCGCGCAGCATGGCGAGATGGGCATCGGGCCCATCGTAGCCGGGGATCATGCGAAATTTCAGGTTGAGTCCCGATTCGCCAAGCTTGGCGAAGATCCAACGTCCCGAACCGGGGCCGCCGGTGGCCATCTTCAATGGGGTGCCCGCGGCGCGTAATTCGGCGATCGACTTATACGGCAGTTTAGCGTTGACCATGATGATCTGCGGCGAGGTGGAAGCCTTGCCGAGAAAGTTCATCTTAGCGAGATCATATTTCACGCCCTTCTTGCCGAGGATCTGATTGAAGAACATCGCCGTGTTGAAGGTGCCCATGGTCAGGCCATTGGGTTTCGAATTGTAAATATAATTGGTGCCGATGATGTGGCCGGCGCCGGGCAAGTTGCGGACGACGAAAGTGGAGCCTTTCAGATAGCCCTGCATATATTGGGAGATGAGACGCCCGTAGAAATCAAAGCCACCCCCGGCGCCGGTGGCGACGACATAGGTGGCAGTCTTTCCCTTGAAGAATTTAATATCCTCGGCCGCCTGCGCGCTTGGCACCGCGAGGGTGAGGGCGAGGGCAGCCGCAGTCAAAGTGAGGAGGGGAGTTTTAATCAATTGCATTGTGGTCTTCCTGATGTAGTTAGGCCGAAATAATTGAGTGACGTAGGGCACGAATATCTGGGCGCGGGTAATCCCCTACGGTGGCTTCGGGGTCATTGGCCTTGGGGTAATTGACAGGCGCGGCCCCGCTCGCCACAGTGGCGGAAAGGTAGCATGTCACCAAAGGGGGAGGCAAACCGCCGTTCACAGCCATATGGGTTGCGCTCAACATGGTTGCCACCCCCCCCTGAGGTGAAGAGCACAACAGGAGAGGAGAACCATGAAAAAACGCCTTCAAGTGGAACGTCGTACCAAGCGTTGGCAGGAACAACGCTGGCTGCTGGATATCGTTATCGCCACCGTCGGGCCTGAATGGGACCAGGGGCGGATCCGCTCCCGGGGCGCACGTGGGGGCCCCGAATGTGTGGCCGCGTTCCAGTCGGCGGCATCCCGAATGAAAAAGTTCAACGACATCGGTCCCGAATTCACGCGTCAGGCGCGCAAGGTAGAGGCGCGCGCCCGGCAGTATGAAAAGGACAAGCGGTTTATCTCGGCGCGCGAAAAATATTATACCGCTGCGCTGCTCTACGCTTCGGCACAGTGGCCTTACTTTGATTTTGATGACACCGTGGTCGAGCTCGAAGAGCGGATGAACGCCAATTTCCTCAAATATTGCAAATATGCCCCGCGGCCGACCCGGCGGGTCGAAATCCCATTTGGTCGGGGCAAAACACTGCCCGCTTATTTGCATTTGCCCCATGCACCCGCCAAGGGCGAGCGCTTTCCCGTGACCCTGGTGACCGGCGGCATGGATGGTTCAAAAGAAAACATGGTCGCTCTCTATGGTGATGGGGCAATTGAGCGTGGTTTCGCGGTATTGGCACTAGACGGGCCTGGCCAAGGAGAATGCCCTGGACGGGGTATCTATCTGACGCCCACCAATTTTGCCGACGCGGGTAAGGCATGCGTGGATTGGCTCTGCGATCAGCCGGAAATAGATTCGGACAAAATCATCATCCGGGGATCGAGCTTCGGCACTTATTTCGGCACCCAGGCGGCGGCGGCCCTTGGCAACCGCATCAAAGGCGTGAGTGCCACCGGTGTCTGCCAGGAACCTGGTGCGCACACCATCTTCAACATGGCATCTCCGACTTTCAAAGTGCGCTTCATGTTCATGTGCGGGTTTGAAGACGAGGCCAAGTTCGATACCTTCATCAAAGGTTTCGACCTGCGCAAGGTCGCGGCGAAGGTGAAGTGTCCCTATATGATTGTTGCCGGTGAGGATGATCAGCTCTCGCCGATCGAACATACCTATAAGCTGTTTGAAAAGATCAAGGCGCCGCGCCGATTGGTGGTTTACGAAAGTGCCAATCATTCAATTCATGGCGGGCCGGCCGTTGCAAATGGTGAAAATCGCGAAACCATGATGTTTGATTGGATGCTTGATCGGGTGCATGGCAAATCGATGAAATCTGAACTTTGGTATATTGATGCTGCAGGAAAACCCAATATTACCAAGTACTAAGGGGAACATCTTATTTCGCACTCATAACTCGTTGTAGGGTTTCTTGGGATATGTTTGACTTGACCAAAATCAAGAACAAAAAATCCTATCCATGAACAGGGAAACAATCTTCATGCAAAATTATATGCGTATTCTCGGCTTAAGCGTGGCCTCATTTGGGCTATTGGTCACGGGCTTCGCCGATGCAGCGGAGAAAGGCAAAGCCTACTTCAACGGTAAGACGATCGAGTGGGTGATCGGCAGTGCGCCGGGCGGTGGCCATGATTACTTCGCCCGCTTAATCGGCCGTCATATGGAAAAGGTGCTTCCGGGCAGCTCGATAGTGAGCAGGAATCGTCCGGGTGCTGGCCATATTATTGCCGCCAATCTGATTTATGCGGCGGTGCCTAACGGTTTGACCATCGGCAGCTTCACCACCGGCTTGGTGTATTCCCAGATTCAAAAGAAGAAGGGTATTCGGTTCGACTTGGCCAAGATGTCATGGGTCGGCAAGGCCCAGTCAGATTGGCGCGTTGCATCGGTGGCAAAGGATTCCGAATATAACACGCTGCAAGATTTGCTTAATTCGAAGCGGAAGGTGAAATTCTCGGCTTCCGGCGTCGGTGCAGGCTCCTACAATGATGCTTTCGTATTCTCCAATGCTTACAAGATTCCGAGCAGGATCATCGTGGGCTATTCCGGCAACTCGGCGGTGCTCGGCCTGTTGCGCAAAGAAACTGACATTTTGATGGGAGGCATGAGTTCGGCTGAGGCTTATCAACGCGCCGGTCAGCTCAAGATTATCCTGCAGTTCGGCAAAGTGTTGCCGAACGTGCCGGATGCCGCAGATTATGCCAAAACACCGCTGCAAAAGGCGCTGTCCATAATGATGGAAAACCAGGGCAAACTGGCCCGTATCACAGCAGGCCCCCCCAAGATGGTGCCGGATCGTCTTAAGGCCCTGCGTACCAGCTACCGTGAAGCGGTTACCAGCAAGCAACTGATTGAAGAAGCCACGCGGGCGAAGCGAACAGTTGATCCGCTCATTGGTGAGGATGTTCGTCAGGCGATTGTGTCGATCCTCAATCAGCCTCCGGCGATCCTTGAAATGCTTCAGGGACTTGCCAACGTTAAGGTGGCGATGTCCAAGCACACGGGCAAGGTCACTAAACTCAAGCGCGGTGGTCGGCAAATTTATATCTCCTATAAGGGTAAAGATGTCTGGGCCAAGGTCTCGGGCTCGCGCACCAAGGTGACGGTGGGTGGGAAGAAGGCCAAGCGTAAGGCCGTCAAGGTCGGCATGACCTGCACTTTCACGTACCCGCGGGCCAATACCGAAGCCAAAAATATAGATTGCAAATAAACGGCTAAATACACGTCGTTCTTATTTGGGCGGGTCTTTAGGGGCCCGCCCTTTTTTTTGTTTCTTTTTGTTTCTCCCCTTGAATGGGGCTGCGCGGGCCGCTAGCCTTTTTCATAGGATTAAAGGCCCCGGGATCAACACAGAGGGCTCATCTTACTTGTATTGAACCGGAGGCTTTGATGAATAGCATAATGAATAAATGGCGGGTCTTGATGTTGTCGGTGATCCTCGTGCCGGCGCTGGGCATGAATGGCGCATTGGCGGTGGAAAAGGGAAAGGCCTTTTTCAAGGGCAAGACGGTTGAATGGATTGTGGCATCGGCGCCGGGCGGCGGGCACGACTATTGGGGGCGTTTAGTATCCGCTACAATGCAGGAGTACCTGCCGGGTTCTCAGTTCGTGGTCAAGAACCGTCCGGGTGCAGGCCATATGATTGGCGCCAATTTAATTTATAACGCCAAAGCCAATGGCCGGACGCTCGGTAACTTCACCACCGGGCTTATTTATTCGTCTTTGCAGAACACCAAGGGTATC
>JBLHLO010000098.1:0-7958 GCA_047621105.1 Alphaproteobacteria bacterium | reverse complement strand
CATGGCTTCCTCCTAATTGTGGGTCTTCTTATTTTTGCCGATCTTAACAGATCGGCAGTCCGGGGGAAGCTCGTATCAAAGGGCCGATTTCAACAGCAGGCCCCAGTGGCCGCGCCCGTCGCGGCGCCACTTGCAGCAGAGGGCGCGGGCGCACAATCAAACGGCCCGTAATGGGTGGCAAAATCGCCGTTCACGTCAAAATGGGGCGCCAGCCGCGATTCAGCCAGCATACGCGCCGTATTGCCGCAGATCGGCACCGGCAGGCCAGTGGCGAAATGATGATGATCGTCGAGGTCGAAGCCCAGGGGGCTTTGTTCGATCGTCCCGAGATAGCGCGCCACATGACCATAATTCTCGCAGATATCTTCGAAATCGGCTTTGAATGTGCGAATGGTCATGGAATGGAAATCAATCAGCGCCGCCTTTTGCTTGAGCGCCGGATCCTCAAGGGCCACTTGCCCGCGCGCACAAACCCGATAATCGAGACAGCCGACGCGGCGCAACATGCGGCGAAAATCTTCTAGATACATAGCTCCGCCCAGGCATTCGCCAAGCAGGACCTTGTCTTCTTGCAAGGCTTGCGGCACCCGGCGGCTGGCAAAGATGTCAGCGAAGAACAGCTCCCCGCCCGGCTTGAGAACGCGAAAAATTTCCCGGAACACAGATTCCTTATCCGCCGATAGATTGATGACACAGTTGGATACCACCACATCCACGGAGTTGTCGGCGATGCCGATACTTTTCAAATCTTCGATGAAGCTTTTGTGGAAGGTGATATTCGGCGTCTTAAAGCCAAACCGCGCCATATGCGGCGCGACACCTGCCTTGGCGATGGCAAGTTGTTCTTCGGTCATATCGACGCCGATCACCCGGCCTTTTGGGCCAACCATCTGCGACAGGATGAAACAATCGTGTCCCGTCCCGCAGCCAAGGTCGAGCACCGTCGCCCCCTCAATGCTTAAGGGAATGGGGGAGCCACAGCCATAGAAACGGCCGAGGATTTCCTCATCGATATTGGCGATCAGCGCGCGCGTCCATTCAGGGACGGCATCAATCGGGCAACAGGCGCTGGTCTTGAGGTCGTCGGTGCTTTCGAGAACCTTGCCGTAATAGTCGCGTACGTCATCGCGCGTCGCGTCAATCGTCTTGTCATCCATAATGATTGCTTCCGTGGGGCGGTTTGATCAGGACCCCATAGTACCCGTCTGAGGCGTACAAATGAACGGCGATTACCTCGCCTGTGCCCACTTCAAGAAGAAGTGAACGGGGGGCAACCGTGGGGCCAATTAGTCCAGAATCTTGCCATCGACCGCAAAAGCCCCATCGCGGTCCATGATTTCAAGGGCCCAGATATCGGGATCAAACTTGGCGGTGCGGGCTATATAGGCGTCCGCCTCGGCCTCGGGCATCGGTGCGGGGCCCAACGGGCGGCGCCAGGCAAGCCCACCATCAGGCGCCGTCGCCTGGGCCAGCACCCGGGCCAGGCCATCGGCCCCGACCAATTTGAGGATAATGGTGCCCGCATCATCATCGCCATGACGTAGCACGGCACAGGCACGGGCCACGCGGTCACACAGGCGCACCTGCGCGGCCACCCATAATCCCGATTTCAGTCTCGCTCCCGCCATCGAATCCCCCCTGTTGGCAGCTGATCCCCGCAACCCGTATAATGCCCCCATACAACAGGGAGACTGCCATGATTAAAATGAAGGGCCTCACGCATTTCACAATTCCGGTCACGGACCTCAAGCGATCCAAGGATTTCTACGTCGACCTCCTGGGCTTCGACTTCGTGCGCGGCAACAAGCATATGGTATTCTGCAAGAACCAGGACGATTATTTCGTGCTGACCCACTCGACAAAGCCGATCGATCCCAACCCCGAAGAAGAAACAGATATTCACACCGCCTTCTACGTCGATGCGGCCGAATATGATCGCGCCAAAGAATACCTGACGGGAAAGGGCATAAAAATCCTCGTTGATGAGGAACGCCACGGTGACGCGACCTTTACCGGCCGCAGCCTCTATTTCCACGATCCCGACCGCAACGTGCTTGAATTGCATGATTCCGATAAGTAGCTAAAACGAACACCAATACCAAAAGGGCGGACCCATTGGGCCCGCCCTTTTTTTAGGGCATTTGCAAAACTCAGCTCAGACCGTAAAGCCGCTCCGAATTAGGACCCAGGATCTTGTCGACGCTGGCCGGCGCAACGGTGCCGCCTTCGCGCAGGATACGCAGGGCCTCAATTTCGGCCGACGTATCGGTATGGCCGTAATCGGTGCCGACCACCAGGTTATCGTCCCCGGTGCGGGAGATGACATAGGGAATATCGTCGCTCACTTCGACGGTCACGAAGATATTGTTATCGGTGAGCGGGTTCCCGGCGAGGCGCTTGCCCTTGCGGCTCAAGCGCTTTTCCACATCGATCAGCGCATAGGGCACCCAACTGGCGCAAGCCTCGATAAATCCCCAATTGAGATCGGGAAAGCGTTTTGGGATTTCAAATTCCAAAAGCCCGTGAAAACACGAGATCATGGAGAGCTTGAACTTGGCAAAATTGTGGGGCTCGAGGAACTTGAAGTTCTGGTACGACCCGTTGCCGGCATGGAAGGTGACCGCCAGGCCGATCTCCTGCGCTATTTCATAAAGCGGGAAGAAAAACGATTCGAAGGCCATGCGTTCGCATTCGAAAGGACGCACGAACACCGAAACAGCCCCATTTGCCTTACAAAATTCCAATTCCTCGCGCAGCCGGTGCATCGAATTCAGGGGCGCCATGGCCGCCCAATGGAGCCTATTAGGCGCCTGCTTCCAGATGTCGGCCAGCCAGCTATTATAGGCGTGATAGAGCGCAAATTCCGCCGCCGCATCCCGGGCGCAGGGAGCTAGAAAGATCGTCGGGTACAGGACCTGAGCATTGATATTCAGCTCGTCCATGTGTTTGAGGCGACTGCTGACATTGGTCAGATTGCGCGATTCTTCATTCGTCTGTTGAATATTGAGGTTGCTATCCCAGGGCTGGAAATGGGTTTCAAACATCGCCCATTTCTTCGATTGATTGCCCCGTTGGGTCGGGCCGAATTGTCCCGATTGATGTTCCACAATTGCGGGCGCGAAATGGCGCGCCTCTTCCGGCAGATAAGACCATGTCTGATCGGATTCGATCACATGGGCATCGGCATCGATGACGGTCATGAGGCGGTCTCCCTGAGGGGCATGGTGGCCCTGATCATTCGTGTTTGTAGGAGTTTTATAGCGTGATTGCCGTTGGGCGCGAAAGGGGCTGGAATAGCGGGATTTTCTTCCCCTTTGCCCCGCAAACCGATAAAATCCCAAATCTGAAACGGTGCCAGGGAAACTTGAGCGCCATCAACGCATAAACCGGTCATCAACGCCGCCGCCTATCAGCGGGTGGATGGCTATTGTATTGTTCAAATAATAATAAAAATCAATGGCTTGAACTAACATCTTGGACCTATATCATAAGGATGCGTAATGGATAGTTTCGGTGAAAAATTTGGGATCGGCCAACCGGTACGGCGCAAAGAAGACCAGCGCCTGCTGACCGGTGGCGGTCAGTACACCGATGATTTCAACTTTGCCGGCCAAGCTTATCTCGCTTTCGTGCGCAGCCCCCATGCCCATGCCCGTCTCAAGGCAATGGATGCCGCCGCCGCGCTGGCGGCACCTGGAGTACTCGCGGTCTATTTTGGCAAGAATATGGAAGCCGATGGCATCGGCCGGGTCGAATCCGACATGAACATGAAAGACCTATCCGGCAAACCGATGTTCAAGACCCACCGCTTGGCCCTGCCCCTGGATAAGGTCCGCTTTGCCGGCGAAGTCGTCGCCGTGGTCGTCGCAGAAAGTGCCCATCAGGCACAGGACGCGGCCGAATTGGTCGCCATCGACTACGAAGAACTTCCTGCCGTTGTCACCATGCCCCAGGCCCTTACCCCAGGCGCCGTCGCGATCCATGACGAACAATCCGACAACCTCTGCGTACATTGGGAAAACGACACCCCCGCTGCCTATGACGCGGTAGCCAAAAAGGCCCATAAGATCGTCAGCATTGAACTGGTCAACAACCGTGTCGTGCCGGTGCCGATGGAACCTAAATGCTGCGCTGCGGACATGGATACCAAATCCGGGCGCATGACCGTCTATGCCCCTTTCCAGGGCGGGCGGCGCGTTCAAGGCGCTATCTCAGACCTCTTGTTCGACGGCGATAAAACGAAAGTGCGCCATATTTCCGACAATACCGGCGGCGGCTTCGGCACCCGTTCCAAGATTTATCCCGAAATCATTGCCACGGCCTATGCTGCCAAAAAGCTGAACCGCGCCGTAAAATGGACGGGTGACCGCTCGGAAACCTTTGTCTCCGACCTGCATGGCCGCGACCAGCTCAATCAAGCGGAACTGGCTTTCGATGAAAATGGCAAGATTCTTGGCATGAAGGCCTTCGTCCACGTCAATATTGGGGCCTGGGTCACGGAAAACGGCGCCCGCCTCCCCGTTGACGGCGGCGGACGGATCGTCGGCGGCTGCTATGACATCCCGGTCCTCTATTTCTCAAGCAAGGCGGTACTGACCAACACGGTTCCCACCGATACCTATCGCGGCGCCGGGCGCCCTGAAGCCAATTACCTGATCGACCGGCTGGTCGAAAAGGCGGCGAAGGAATTCGGCGTGGATTCCCGCGAATTGCGCAAACGCAATTACATCACCGATTTTCCCTATAAAACCCAGATGGGCCTCACCATCGATATCGGCGATTTTGCCCGTTGCCAGGATGAAGCCTGCGAAACTATCAACTGGGACGGGTTTGGAGCCCGCCGGGCCGAATCGGCCAAACACGGATTGCTGCGGGGGATCGGCCTCACCTCCTTCATCGAAGGGGCAGGCGGGCGGCCCGAAGAAGTCATGCGTGTCCGCTTCGAAGAGAACGGCAGGGTCACCATCATCTCCGGCACCTTCTCGCACGGGCAGGGTCACGCCACCGTCTATTCTCAGATTCTGTCGGAAAAGCTGGGCGTGCCGTTCGATTCCATCGACCTGATCCAGGGCGACACCGACACCACGCCGGCTGGCGCCGCGGGGACCTTCGGTTCACGTTCTTCACAGATGGGCAGTATGGGCATTATTCGTGCCGCCGATATCCTCCTTGAAAAGGGCAAAAAAATTGCCGGCCACTTGTTACAGGCGCCGCCCACCGAAATCCGCTTCGAAGAGGGTGAGTTCAAGGCGCGGGCCGGATCCGTCTCCCTCGCCGATGTTGCCAAGGCAGCCTATGACCCGTCGAAGCTGCCCGATGGTATGGATACTGGCCTTGATGAAACCTATCTCTATAAGCGGTCGGGTCGTGACGACATGAACTATCCCAACGGCTGTCACATCTGCGAGGTCGAGGTCGATCCCGATACCGGGCATATTGAACTCGTCGATTTCGTTGCCGCCGATGATTGTGGCACCGTGCTCAACCCGCTGATCGTTCACGGCCAAATGCACGGTGGCATTGTCCAGGGGATTGGCCAGGCGCTGACTGAAAATCTGGTCTATGACGAGGAAACCGGACAGTTGATGACCGGCACCTTCATGGATTACGGCATGCCGCGCGCGCAGCATTTCCCTGATATGAAAGCCGTGTTCTGCCCAACACCGTCGACCAATAATGAGTTGGGCGTCAAGGGCGCTGGCGAAGCGGGCTGTTGCGGTGCGCCGACGGCACTGGTACATGCAGTATTGAATGCACTCGAGCCCCTAGGCATCAGTCATATAGACATGCCCCTAACCCCGAACCGCGTCTGGCAAACTATCCAGGATGCCCAGAAAAAAGGAGCAGCTGCCTAATGGATATGTCCGGTGAAAAAAGGATTGCTGCACCGCTCGATAAGGTTTGGGTGGCGCTCAATGATCCAGAGGTTCTCAAAGTCGCCATCCCCGGCTGCCAATCCGTGGACAAGAAATCCGATACCGAATTTTCCGCCAAGGTGACCCTCGCTGTCGGCCCGGTGAAAGCCAAATTTACTGGCGAGGTAACGCTCAATGATCTCGACCCGCCCAATGGCTATACGCTCACCGGGCAGGGGTCCGGCGGTGTGGCCGGCTTCGGCAAGGGTGAGGCCAAGGTCAGCCTGCGGGCAGAAGGCGCCGAAACCATCATCGCCTATCAAGTCCACGCCACGGTTGGGGGCAAAATCGCCCAGGTCGGCCAACGGTTGATCGATTCAACCGCCAAGAAACTGGCTGATCAATTCTTTGAAAAATTCTCACAACACGTTGCTGCCGCGGAAATTGAGGGCTCAGACGCCCCGGCAGGAGGAACGGCGTCTGCCTCTGCCCCCGCCCCCGCCCCGGCGCCTGCCGCCGCGCAGGCTATCGGGGGGACATCATTCTGGTTTATTGCCATCGCGGGGCTGATTGCCCTTTGGATCATCAATCACTAAGCGTTAATCTATGTAACGAGCCCGTACACTTATCGATCATAGATAGGCGCGGGATAAAAGGAGGGGAGCTTTGAGCACCAAAGTCACAATGACCATCAACGGTAAGAAGGCCTCGGCTGATGTTGAGGCGCGTACCCTATTGGTCCAATACATACGCGAACATATCGGGCTGACCGGCACCCACGTGGGCTGCGATACATCCCAATGCGGCTGCTGTAACGTCCACCTGAATGGCGAGGCGGTCAAATCCTGCACCATCCTCGCGGTTCAATGTGAAGGCGCCGATGTAGGCACCATCGAAGGCCTCGCCTCACCCGATGGCGAGTTGCATCCCATGCAACAGGCCTTCTGGGAACACCATGGACTGCAATGCGGCTTCTGCACACCGGGCATGGTCATGGTCGGCTGCGATATCGCAAGGCGCAAGCCCGATGCGGATGAAAAAACCATCCGCCATGAGCTTGAAGGTAATATCTGCCGCTGCACTGGTTATCAGCATATCGTTGAAGCCATTCAAAGCGGTATCCAGGCCATGAATCAGTCGAAACGCTGAACGGGTCGAGGGAGGAGAGAAAACAATGTACGCATTCAATTACCATCGCCCCAAATCACTGGACGAAGCCGCCAAGACCGTTGCCGATGCCGATGATGGCACGCTGATTGCCGGTGGCATGACGCTGCTCCCGTCCATGAAGCTCCGCCTGGCCGCCCCTTCGGACTTGGTCGACCTGGCCTCAGTGGATGGGCTCAAAGGCATTCAGGTGTCGGGCAACAAGGTGTCGATCGGTGCCATGACCCGGCATGTTGATGTTCAGACCTCTGCCGAAGTGCAAAAGGCGATTCCGGCTTTAGCCGCGCTCGCCGGGGGTATCGGCGACCCCAGCGTGCGCAATCGTGGCACCATCGGGGGCTCAATCGCCAATTCAGACCCGGCTGCCGATTATCCGGCCGGCGTGCTCGGCCTCGGCGCGACCGTGGAAACCAACAAGCGCGAAATTGCCGCCGATGATTTCTTCATTGGGTTGTTCGAAACCGCGCTGGAAGAAGGGGAGATCATCAAGGCCGTGCATTTCCCTATCCCCGACGCCGCGGCTTATGAAAAATTTCCCCAGCCTGCATCCGGCTTTGCCATGACCGGCGCTTTTGTCGCCCGTTTCGGTAAGGACGTCCGGGTCGCCATCACCGGCGCCAAAGACCATGTCTTCCGGGTGGCGGAAATGGAACAGGCGCTGGTGGCAAATTTCAGCCCGGATGCGGTTGCCGGCATTGCCCTGCCCCAAGATGATATGCTGTCGGATATTCATTGCAGCGCCGAATACCGGGCCCATCTGGTAACGGTAATCGCCAAACGTGCGGTGGCCAAGGCCGCCGGCTGAGAGCCCTCGTTCAAGAATCAAAAAAGGGCGGTCCCGTAGGACCGCCCTTTTTTATAAGCTAAATTTGCTAGCCCATCAGAGCGCGGCAGCGTTCTTCGGGCAATTCAACCATAATGGTCTGACCTTCACTG
>JBLHLO010000097.1:0-8017 GCA_047621105.1 Alphaproteobacteria bacterium | reverse complement strand
TTCGGAGACGGATGAACGGTTAATGGTGCGTATTCTCGCTTTTGCGCTGAATGCCCATGAGCAATTGGAATTTACCAGAGGCATTTCAACAGATGACGAGCCTGACATTTGGCAGAAAAGCCTGAGTGGCGAGCTTGAGTTGTGGGTTGCGCTGGGACTGCCGGGTGAGAAGATTGTTCGTCAATCCTGTGGCAGGGCCAACGAGGTGATTGTCTATTGTTACGGCGGCAGAACGGCTGAAATGTGGTGGGAGAAAATCAAAGACAGCACCACCCGCTTTGATAACCTTCAGGTTATCAATTTTACAAAGAAGGACACCAGCGAACTGGGAAAACAGGCCAGTCGCTCAATGAAGCTGCAGGTTAATATTCAAGATGGCGATGTAATGGTCAGTGTTGATGGCAGCATCGTTAACGTTACCCCGGTCAAATGGAAAAATACTGATCATTAAGCGTAAGGATTACCTATTGAGCTCACACTTGTGGGGGGATATCGCTGCGTCTAATGGGAATGCGAGTGGTGATGGGTTACGAGATGCTGTTGCGAAATCAATGACTCCATCCCAACTTGAAACCGTAAAGAAACTTGCCCGTGAATGTGTCCCATCGCTGATCCGAAATTGATGAGGATCGAGCGTCTAGAACAGTATGTAGAGCTGCAGTTGGGACCCGCTCAGAGGAAGGGGGGGCCACCGCATTACCAGCTTATCCTGTGATTTCTCAGTCATGTCCCCGCGCTCCATTCCGCACCAAAGGAAAGCCCTTGCTTGAATGATAGCTGAATAGGCATGTGAACTATCCGAAAAAGCTGCGACCTTACGCCACGCTTGCGGCCTTTCCTGGTCGCTCCTATGCTTTACTCCCTACGGCGATTAAAATCATGCCTCCTTCAGCAAGGATTTGGATGATGGATAAGGGGGTATCTCATTCACCATACGGCCACAATGATATGACCGAATACGGTTCTTGGATTTCGCGAGCTGTTTCCAACATCTCCATGTCCGCGATCAAGGAAATGGCGATCCGCAGTGCTAGGGTCGAGGGCGCCGCGTCCTTGACTTGGGGCGTGCCGTCATTCGCAACACCAGAAAACATTCGTAGCGCTGTCGCCGAAAAACTCACAACCGACGAAGATCTCGGAAAATATTCCCTGCCTGATGGTCTGCCCGAACTACGCCGTGCGGCGGCCCTCCATCATCAGGCAAGAACAGGAATTGTCGTTGACCCGGACAAGAACGTGTTAATCACCGCGGGCAACATCCAGGGATTAAATGCCCTGTTTCACGCGATCCTTGATCCGGGCGATGAAATTATCATGACCGACCCGGGTTTTGCGTCTCATATCCAGCAGATTGAACTCTGCGCTGGCAGGCCGGTGTTTTGGGCATTGGATGAAACCCATGGCTGGCGCCTTGATGTCGGCGCTCTCGAAGGTCTGATCACCGACCGAACCAAGGCGATCCTATTGGTTACGCCATCCAATCCGACGGGCAAGGTCTTTGATGAGAGTGAATTGAGGCGCGTTGGGCAAATAGCCAAAGCGCACGGCCTGTTGATTATTCTCGACGACCCCTATTGTCACTACACTTATGAGAATGCGGGGCGCTACTTCAACCTCGCCGCGGTTCCAGAACTTGTGGACAACGTGGCCTATCTCTTCACTTTTTCAAAGGCTTACGCCATGAGTGGCTGGCGGATCGCTTATACGATTGCGCCGGCGCCACTAAAGCGCGAGTTACTAAAGGTCCACGATGCAACGGTGATTTGCGCGCCACGCATTTCCCAGGTGGCCGCACTAGTTGCCCTAACGCAGGAACCGATACACCTCAAGGAATTCGTACGTGTCCTGGGAGAACGGCGCCGGCTTATTTGTGAAAGACTTGACCGCGTATCCCATGTCTTCGATTACGTGCGACCGGAGGGTGCCTATTATATCTTCCCGAAAATCCTCGTTGATCATCAGGACTCGGTCAAATTTGCCCTCCGCCTCCTTGAGGAGGCTAAGGTCACGGTGACGCCCGGGAGAGCCTTCGGGCCAAGTGGTGAACATCACCTTCGCATGGCCTATTGCGTGCCCGATGACACCATCAATCTTGCCTTCGATCGGATCGAAGCATATTTCGGCTGATGAGGGCCACGGGCGACGGCAGGCCAGGTAGGCTGTTCACGTAATGGCGGCGCGCTTGATGGCGCCTATAAATGTGCACTGGGTTCGGTGGCTGCTGGATCAATCTCGCCACGAGCCAACCACTAGGGCTCACACTGTCATTTTTTGAGCGATCGCAGATAGGCCATGAGATCAGACACCATGGACGGAGTAAGTTGGAATCTCTGCATGGACGGATGAGGATCGCGCAGTTGGGTGTCGAGATAGGTTTCGCTTAATAAAATCGTATTGGCCAATTTGGCAAAGGAGGGGGCCGCGCCACCGGGGGGTAACTCCGGTGCGACCACATGACATCTCGAGCACCATCGTTCGGCCAGTTCCTTTCCACTCTGGACCTCGTCGGCCATAAGCGGACCTACGGTCGAGGCCAGGATCATCACAACGCCGGCCAGCCCGAGGTGAAACCGTTCTGTCATTAGGAGCCTTCCTTGAACGAAGCGCTTCACTTGATCGTTAGGCAGGCGCAATTCGCCACATGGATAACCTTGTGGGACACGCTACCCATGATCAACCCGCCAAGATCGGTAAGGCCACGGGTTCCCATGACGACCAGGTCAGCCTTCGATGCCTTTGCCTGCTCCAAAATTCCGTCCGCAGCATTGCCGGTGAGCGCGACACGCGTGATCTTCTTGACCTTGTTACGCTTGGCGATCGCCTCAGCCTCATCGATACGCGCATTGGCAAGCGCCGTAAGCGCCGTTAACGGTGCAGGAATGCTCGTGTAGGGGATGTCCCCGCCAAAGGGGTCGTAATCGAAGGCCCGCCGGACGTTCTTGATCTCGTCTTTGACGGATTTGGGAAAGCGCCGTGCAAACGGCATCCGCTCAATCTCATCCGCGGTCAGTGAAAACGAAGAAACGCTGACGATTGTCAACCTCGCGTTATAGGTGGCCGCCAGTTCCGCAGCGGCGCTCGCTGCCTTCTTGGCGTGTTTGGAACCATCGGTCGCAAGTAGGATGCGCTTGAACATACCATTCTCCGTGTTTGCAAAAGACGTATCGGCAAAATCTAGCCGGACCTAGCGTGTGCAAGCGAAGCATGGGCCTAGAGGCCCGGCGAGGTCAAGGGCCTCCGTGCAGGGTCCGTTCGTCTCCACCTGGCTATTAGAGGACATTCAATTGGGGCGGCAAAGAGCGAGATTGTGGGTTTGGGCCGGCATCGTCCAGGTATAGACTTTATGGCCCGAAGGGGCGGTCAGCCCCCTTTAACCTGATCGGAGTGATTCATATGGTACGCACATACATCGCTCCAGTTGCCATTTCAGCTAAGCTCACCTCGATAACTGATTGGGAGTTTTCATTCCAGGACCACGCAACACCCGAGTGCCATCTGAATGTGGGTGATGTGGAGGGGACGTTGACCCGCTTTCCCATGACGCCCGATGCCGTGCGCCAACTCTATCGAGAGGCCAAGGCAATGGCTGAACAACTTGACCGGGAGGCGGAAAACCCAGTCCCGTTGATGGAAACACGGGTAGTGGCCATCTACCGGCCAGTAGCCACGGGCCTCTGACTGTATGGGCCCAAAGCGGACATCTCTAGTTGCCGCGCCCTAGCCGGTGTTTAATCTGCCTATGAAACTAATCCTTTTCATCATTGTGGCGCTCTTGACGGGATTTCCCAATACAGTCCTCGCCGAACCTGCCAGCCGCGCCACCGTCATAGACGGCGACACTATCGAAATTGGTGGTCAGCGCATTCGCTTATTCGGCATTGATGCACCGGAGGGGCGGCAGATTTGCCAACAGGACGGCAAGCCCTGGCGTTGCGGGCAACAGTCAGCCTTCTCCCTAGCCGACCTGTTGGGCCGCCACTGGATAAAATGCATTCAGCGTGATCGAGATCAGTACCAGCGGATCGTGGCTGTCTGCTACATCAACAAGTTAGACGTAAATGGGGAGATGGTTCGCCAAGGCTGGGCGCTCGACTATCGGCGCTATTCAAAGGGGCGCTACTCCAGAGAGGAAGCCGAGGCCAAAAGTGCAACACGAGGTATCTGGGTTGGCGAGTTCGAAAAGCCGTGGGATTGGCGGCAAGGGAAACGAGCTGCAGGTGCCCCAAGCCAGAATGAATCCGTTTCTCCGAAAAGTCCGCCCCGCTGGTTTGTTCCATAGGCGCTGACGTTAGACAATCTTTGCGTGAAGTTAAAGAAGAGATCCGTGAACAATTCGGAAGCTTAAGAATTAGATGGTGTTCTAAGGTCGCTTTTAAACTGGCGGCGAACATGCATCTTTTTTGGCATTTCATCAAGACACCTGATGGTATTTCGCTAGAGCTTTTGCAGAAGAATAAAGCACTGCCCGCTCAGGAGCCGTGGGCGTCAATTTCGAATACTGGCAGCTGGTAGCCGCTCAAGAACTAACACCCCAACTCTCTTAAATTACCGGTTTCATATGAATAAATTTAAATAGACTTTCCCTACCCGAGAATTCTTGTCAGACTTCCCGTATGAGAAAATTGACCGCCACCATCTGCCTGACCCTTGCCGTGCTTCTTGGAAGTGCAGGGGTGAGTTTTGCTCTGCCTCCGTGTCCTTCAGACCAGAACCAGTATTACGATAACTGCTTTGGCACCTCCACCTTTACTGGTGGGAACAAATACGTCGGTGAATACAGGAATGGCAAACCGAACGGACAGGGCACCTTCACCTGGGTCAGTGGCAACAAATACGTCGGTGAATTCAGGGATGGCAAAATGGAAGGGCAGGGCACCTTCACCTGGGTCAATCGCGCCAAATACGTCGGTAAATTCACAGGTGGCAAACGGAACGGACACTTCACCGTTACCTTTGCCAATGGCAACAAATACGTCGGTGAATACAGGGATGGCAAACGGAACGGACAGGGCACCTTCACCTTTGCAAGTGGTCGGATAAAGGAAGGCATTTGGAAAGACAATAAATTCCAATATGCCCAAAAGGGAACTCCACCCGTAATCGCTAGAAGAAAATTACGTTCAACACCACAAAGGCGTTCTGACCCGAACAAGGTAATTTCTGCGTCTTCTGGCAGTGGTTTTGCCGTTTCCTCCAATGGTCACGTCATCACGAACCATCACGTCATTGAGGGATGCCAGAAGGTCAAAATCCACCACAAAGGTAAGTCTTTTCCAGCAACCGTTATCACGTTTGACCCAAGGAATGACCTTGCACTTCTCAATGGCAATTTCCGACCCTCAACGGTTCTTCCCTTGAGCACCAACAAACCTGAACTGCTTCAGGACGTGTATGTCGCCGGATACCCCTTTGGACGAAAAGTCAGCACAGGCGTTAAGGTGACAAAGGGCATCATCAGTTCTCTCACCGGCATCGGAAACAACTTCTCTAACATCCAGATTGATGCGGCACTTCAACCCGGCAATAGCGGTGGTCCGATACTGGATGATAGGGGGAATGTGGTGGGTGTCGCAGTCGCAAGATTGAACAAAATAAAAATACTCAAGAAATTTGGTTCGTTCCCTGAAAATACCAACTTCGGTATCAAGGCGAGTGTGGTCAGAACCATTCTGGAAAGCAGTAATGTCTCTACACCCAGTGCAAATAGAGCATCTATATCCAAGACCAAACTGGGAAAAATGATTTCCGACGGAACCTATTATCTGTCCTGCTGGATGACCAGGGCACAGATTAAGAAAATGCGGTCCAAAAAGGTCATCTTCCAAAATCTGGATTAGACCCTCGCCCTGATCGGCCCCCATTGGGTGGTCCGGTTTGAATGTTAGTGCATGACCGGTCCGGGGTCCATCGGGACGATGGCCTCCAGGGCCGGTGAGCGGTAGCCCAAAGCGGCATTGTCACGTTAACGCGATTTACTTGGTTTAAGGACTGATAGTTCCAGGGCTGTGTGCATGAGTATCAATCACTTGGCGGACTCCCGCAGACCGTCACCATCCGGTGCGACGCGACCGACTGGGGCGCAGACAATCGGTTGGGATAAGCCGATGCCAGACTCTGGCGGCTCTGTAAGGGGTGTCCGCGCAGGGGTATGGATTGAGACGACCACCATCATGGGTCGATTCCATTGGATAGACCGAGACACAGCGTGCACCCCGCTGCAGCCCACCTAGGAGCGCGATCATCATAAAGGTGGCAGTCCGGATACCATCTCAGGAGCAAGGCGCCTGTGGGGGCGGCACCGGTGGCAGCGCCCCCGCGGCCCGTCATAAAAGCTAGTTAAGTAATCAGATGCGTTAACGTTAGAATGCCGCGAACTAAGATTGCAGGTAATTGCAAACTTTTTCATGGCGGCCGCAGGCAATGGAAGTCTCCGCAACCCTGTTGTTGTCTACCCTAGGAGAGCCTCCGAGGGTGGGCTAGTTTGCTGAAACTTTTGTGCCGGGCCTGTGCCGTGGTCTGCCAGCACCGCTCACTTCGGATTTGTGGCGGGTGCTTACCCGGTGCTTACCAGGGAAAAATTATCCCAGGCCGATAATCCACTAACCCATTGAAAATATTGGTGCACCCGACAAGATTCGAACTTGTGACCTCTGCCTTCGGAGGGCAGCGCTCTATCCAGCTGAGCTACGGGTGCGTAATACCAATCGGGCAGGGGCCTAAGGGGCCCGGGCGGGGCCAACTTACTGGATCACGCAGGGGGGATCAACGGCGCTGACCTGTGGGGTCCTAAAGTGCTGCCCCTTTGCGTTTTTCCAGGGCGTAGCGCGCTAGCGCCGCCAGGCGCAGGAAGCCGTGCACGAACTTGCCATAGGGCAGGGTGACGAAGAGCCCCATCACGACGCCGAGATGCACGGTCAGCAATACGCCCATGGCTGGGCTTTCGCGCCAGATCAACAGCGCCAAGCCGGTCACGCTGGTGGCCAGCAGCATGAGGATGAAGGCGGCGTCCATGCCCGTTCGCGCCGGGTCACCAGGGGCCGGGTTGGCGCGCCCGCGCAGCCAGAGGAGCCCTAAGGGGCCGATGATCAACCCGATACCGCCGGCAATCCCCAGCACCACCGGCAGGGCAGTGAAGGCGTAAGGCGCCACCCAGCCGAACAGATAATGATAGAGCGTGGCAACACTGGTGGCGGCAAAGCACAGCATGAAGCCCCCCGCGGTCAGGTGATGGCACCAGCGCCGCGCCGCAGACGGGGTCTCATCGGGATAGGTGCAGCCCTCCCCGCCACCATCATTGGCACCAGACATATATTTCAAGGTGATCCCGTCGTGTAGGGCCTGGGCCGAGGCGCTGAGGCAAGGCCCCGTCCCCGCGCTCTCCCCGGCAGTGGCGACGCCGGCGCCCATCTGGCGCCAGAAACGAACCACTGCCACACTGAGGGCGATCACCGCATAGGCAAACGCCGCGCCGAACGACCACACCATGACCCCATGCGGGATCACCGCATAGAACGCGCCGGCTCCGGTGTGGCGGCCCCAGAGCGCCGCCGGATCGATCAGCGCCACGGCGCCGGTCATGAAGATCGCAAGGGCGAGGGCGGTCAGGAGGCCGACCATCAGGCCGTTGTTGTGGAACATGCGGCCAAAGCCCGATGGCCAGGCGCTCTCGGTATAGGTAAGGGTGCGAACTTGCGATAGTGCTTGTGGCAGGTTCACCGCAAATTCATGGGGTGGCACATATTGGCAATGTTCATAACATGCGCGGCAATCGTGACACAGATTGGCAAGATAGCCGAGGTCGCCCTCCGTGAATCTCAGGCGCATTTCCATCGCCGGGAACACCGCGCAATGGCCTTCGCAATAACGGCAGGCATTACAGATATTCATCTGACGTTCGGCTTCGGCGAGGATATCGATGCGCGTCGGTGCGCAGGGTTGGGTATCAGCGCTTGTCGTGTCAGCTTTTGACATGTGCCGCCGCCTCCTTGCCCGCGATCTGGCCGAACACGGCGCCGAT
>JBLHLO010000096.1:0-8071 GCA_047621105.1 Alphaproteobacteria bacterium | reverse complement strand
CGAAATACGCGGGAGCGTGCCCTTCTGAGTCAGCTCGACATAATCGACCAGGGCGCCTGCCGCCGCGAGCCCAGCACGATCAAACGTGCCGAACGCATCGAGCGCCGCCACCGAATAGAGTTGTTTAAGTCGCTGTTCGCCGTTGCTGGAATCGAACAGGCTGGTGGGCTGGATGGTCACCGCAGTGATATCGTCATGGCGCAAATCCGCAACCAACCGGGCAATATCGTCCCGGGCCGCCAGGCGTTCAGACAGCAGAATTTCTCCCGGCGCCAGGCGCGCAATTTCTGCACTAAGCGCTGCGGGCGTCACCGACCCGATGACAAATTCTCCGGTCGAAATGTCGAGCCACGCCAGTGCCATTGCCCCTTGTGCGTCGGCCAGTGCCACCAAAAAATTATTGCGCGTGTGGTCGAGCAATGTTTCTTCGGTCAAGGTCCCCGGCGTAATCAAACGCACCACATCGCGCGCCACCACTGATTTGGCTCCGCGTTTTTTTGCTTCAGCCGGATCCTCGATCTGTTCACAGACCGCAACCTTGAATCCTTCGCGGATAAGCCGCGCAAGATAACTACCGTGGGAATGGACCGGCACACCGCACATGGGAATATCGACTCCCTGATGCTTGCCGCGGTGGGTCAGCGCAATATCAAGCGTCCGCGATGCATTGATCGCATCTTCAAAAAATAATTCGTAGAAATCGCCCATGCGGTAGAACAAAAGACTATCAGGATGAGCCTTTTTGATGGCGAGATACTGCACCATCATCGGCGTTATCGCCGTCTCGGATCCTGAGGCCACTGCCCCATTGGAGCCCTTTTTTGGGGCATCCCTGGACGCCGTTTCGCGCACCCCGGGCGAGGCTGGTTCGTCGCTGTCGAGCGCAGGGTCAGACACTTGGATTTCCTCTCAGGCTCCCTTGCCCCCCGCCCTCGGGATAGGCCGGGAGTCACGGGTTAATCTAACACAGACCCCCGAAGCACCGAAGGCCCAGGGCGGCGCAATTCTGCTAATCCACGCTCCCTCGAGCGGCCCCATCACGGAATAGGGGCACCCAATATGCCGCCCCCCGGGGCCCCCCAGACCACTGGGGGCTTGGCAACCACCTCAAAACGCGCCAAAACGGTTAACTTTTATGGGTTAGGTTACCGCCACAGACGGGTTAGCCCCCGCATTATCCTTAACGAAGGCAATGATCATGGCCAACGACGACGACAGCGTATTAGACCAAGAAGCGCTAGCATTTCACGCCCAGGGACGCCCCGGCAAGATCGAAATCGTGCCCACCAAGCCCCTGGTCACTCAGCGCGACCTGTCGCTCGCTTATTCGCCAGGCGTCGCCGCGCCCTGCCTTGCCATCCAGAAGGACCCGTCCAAGGCTTACGACTACACGATCCGCGGCAATCTGGTGGCGGTGATTTCCAACGGCACGGCAGTGCTGGGGCTGGGCAATCTCGGGGCGCTGGCATCGAAGCCGGTCATGGAAGGCAAGTCGGTCTTGTTCAAGCGGTTTGCCGATGTGGATGCCATTGACCTTGAGGTCGGCACCGAAGACGTCGATGAATTCATCAATTGTGTCCGCTACCTCGGCCCGAGCTTCGGCGGCATCAATCTTGAAGACATCAAAGCGCCCGAATGTTTCATCATTGAAAGTCGCCTGCGTGAAATCATGGATATTCCCGTGTTTCATGATGACCAGCACGGCACGGCCATCATCGCCGCCGCCGGATTGTTGAACGCGCTCGACATCACGGGCCGCAATCCCAAAGACATTAAGATGGTGGTCAACGGCGCAGGGTCCGGTGCCATCGCTTGTGTCGAATTGGTCAAACGCATGGGTGTGCCGCACAATAACGTCACCATGTGCGACACCATGGGGGTCATCTACCAGGGCCGTGAAAAAGGCATGAACCAATGGAAATCCGCCCATGCCGCCGACACTAAGGACCGCACCCTGGAACAGGCCATGAAGGGTGCCGATGTGTTCTTCGGCCTATCGGTCAAGGGCGCAGTCAGCCAGGATATGGTCAAATCCATGGCCAAGAATCCGATCATCTTCGCGATGGCCAATCCTGCCCCCGAGATCACCCCCGAAGATGTGCGCGCCGTGCGGCAAGACGCCATCATCGCGACTGGGCGTTCGGACTACCCCAACCAAGTCAACAATGTGCTGGGCTTTCCCTATATTTTTCGGGGCGCGCTTGATGTGCGCGCAACATCCATCAATGATGAGATGAAAATAGCCGCCGCAGAAGCGCTGGCGGCACTGGCACGCCAGGACGTGCCCGACGAAGTATCCGACGCGTATCACGGCGCCATGCTGCGCTATGGGCCGGACTATTTGATCCCCGTGCCCTTCGACCCCCGTCTAATTTCCGCGATTCCGCCGGCTGTCGCCAAGGCTGCTATGCGCACTGGCGTCGCGACCTTGCAGATCGAGGATATGGACGAATACAAGGCGCAGCTTTCGGCGCGGCTTGATCCGACTGCCGATACTCTGCACATGATCTTCCGTGAGGTCCGCGCCAATCCCAAACGCGTTGTCTTTGCCGAAGGTGAGGAAGAAAAAGCCATTCGCGCGGCGGCAGCCTATAAAGCGGCAGGTTACGGCACGCCAGTGCTGGTCGGCGTCAAGGAGCGCGTGCTTGAAACCATGAAATCCATCGGCATCCCCAACGCCGATGACTTTGAAATCACCAACGCGGGTATATCCGTCAATAACAAGGCTTATACCGATTACCTCTATGCGCGCTTGCAGCGGCGCGGAACTCTTTATCGCGATTGCCAGCGCATGGTACATTTAGATCGCAACGTGTTCGCCTCTTGCATGGTCGCTCATGGCGATGGCGATGCATTGATCACCGGCCTGACGCGGTCATCCTTCGTCGCCTTCAACGAAGTGCGCCGCGCGTTTGATCCACTGCCGGGGGAACGGGCCATGGGCCTGACCATGCTGATCACGCGCGGGCGCACGGTGTTTATCGCCGATACCCTCGTCCATGAAGTGCCCGAGCCCGAGGAACTGGCCGATATCGCCACCCAAGCCGCCGCCAAAGCCCGCCAGATGGGCCATTTTCCGCGCGTCGCGCTGCTTTCGTTCTCGACCTTCGGCGATCCCCTGCGCGAAAAGGGGAAACGTATCCGCGAAGCAGTGGAAATTCTTGATGCCCGCAAGGTGGATTTTGAATACGATGGTGAAATGGCGGCAGATGTGGCGCTTGATCATGACTTGATGCGCCAGCATTACCCGTTCTGCCGCTTATCGGGACCGGCCAATGTGCTGGTCATGCCGGCGCTCGACCCGGCCAGTATATCAGCCAAGCTAATTCAGGAACTCGGCGGCGGCACTGTCATCGGGCCGCTGCTGCTGGGGCTGGAGAAGCCTGTGCAGATCGTCCCCATGGGCGCCTCGGTTTCTGAAATTGTCACCATGGCCGCTCTCGCCGCCCACGGAACATTGCGCTGATCACCTGAGTGCCCGTTCGGCAGCGCTAAAAGGCAGACCGAGGCTTGCCGCGACAGCTTCACAAGTGAGTTGGCCATCGTGGATATTGAGGCCTGCACGCAAATGCGGATCCTCCACTAGGGCCTGCAATACGCCCTTATCAGCCATCGCTTTCACAAATGGCAGGGTCGCGTTGTTAAGCGCAAGGGCCGACGTGCGGGGCACCGCGCCCGGCATATTGGTGACGCAGTAATGCGTGACACCTGCTTCAACATAAACTGGGTCGGCATGATTGGTCGGACGCGAAGTCTCGATGCAGCCACCCTGGTCAATGGCAACATCGACGATCACGGAACCGGGACGCATTTGTGCGACCAAAGAACGTGAGACCACTTTTGGCGCCGTCCGGCCCGCAACCAGCACAGCACCGATGACAAGATCGGCATCTGCAACATATTGGGCGACGGCGGCGGCGTTGCTTTGCACCGTCCTTAAGCGATTACCAAAGATCAATTCAAGCTGGGCAAGCTTATCCAAGCTCCGGTTGAGCACGGTGACGTCTGCGCCAAGTCCCACCGCCATGCGCGCCGCTTCGCGGCCGACCGCACCCGCACCCAGCACACAAACTTTGCCGGGAGCAACGCCGGGCACGCCGCCCAGCAAGATGCCAGCACCCCCTTGCGCCTTTTCAAGGTAATGCGCGCCCACCTGAACGGCCATGCGGCCCGCGACCTCACTCATAGGCGCCAGCAACGGCAGCCCGCTTTGATCATCGGTTACAGTTTCATAGGCGATCGCTGTCGCACCTGAGCGCATCAAGCCTTCGGTCTGTTCGGGGTCTGGGGCGAGATGCAAATAGGTGAAGAGTGCCTGTCCCGGCCGCAACATGGCGATTTCATTTGCTTGAGGTTCCTTGACCTTGACGATCAGGTCGGCAACGGCAAATACCCCGCCCGCATCCGGAGCGATGCGCGCGCCAGCTGTTTGATAGGTCGCATCGTCGCTGCCCATACCGGCGCCCGCATTGGCCTCAACCAGCACGTCGTGGCCTGCCGCGGTGAGCTCTGCCACGGAGGCGGGCACCAATCCGACGCGGTATTCGTGAATTTTTATTTCCTTAGGCACACCAATCAACATGCCGGGCCCTCCTTGGCTGTACTCGTCTCCCGCCGCATCAGCCAGACTAGCACGATAAGCCCTGGCGCGGCACAGGCAGAGGTGGCGATGAAAAACCAAAACCAGTCCAGTTGATCAGCCAGCCACCCGCCGCCCGATGACAACAGCGTGCGCCCAACCGCCGCGAGCGAGGAAAACAACGCATATTGCGTCGCCGTAAAGGCGAAACTGCATAATTGCGAGAGATAGGCGACGAAAGCTACCGTCCCCATCCCGCCGGAGAAGTTTTCGGCGGCAATCGTTACCATGAGCACCCAGGCGTCGGCCCCGGCCAATGCCTGAACGGCAAACATCAGGTTCGATGCCATCTGCAATAACCCGCAGATTAAGAGCGCGCGAAAGATGCCCATTCGCATAACCATCACGCCGCCCGCCACCGCCCCGGCGAGCGTTGCGGCAATGCCGAATAGCTTGGTGATGGACGCAATTTCCGACAGTGAAAATCCGAGCGCGATGAAGAACGGGTTGGCCATCACACCGGCGATGGCATCACCAAATTTATAAAGCATAATAAAACCAACCACCCCGATCCAACCAGGACGCGCCGTGAAATCAGCAAATGGCAAGACGACATGACGATGCAGCCAATCGGCCAATGCAGTCGCACGACCGGCACCGGATTGGGCCCGCGCCGGGACATCGGGCGCGGCAGGCTCATGCGCAATCAACGTGGCGGCAATGCCGACGGCCATACCCACCGCCATGACTGCATAGGCCGCGGTGAAGCCGTAAGCATCGGCGATGTAAAGCGCGCCCGCGCCGGAAACCAACATGCCGAGCCGATAGCCGAGCTGCACTGCCGCGGCGCCCGCCCCTTGTTCGCGCTCTTGCAAGATTTCGACCCTAAAAGCGTCGATCACGATATCCTGGGTTGCCGACAGAAAGGCAACGGTTAGTGCGAGCATGGCCGTTGTGAATGGATCGCGCGACGGGGCCGTGAAACCGAGCCCCCCAATCGCCAACACCAAAAGCCCCTGGGAACACAACATCCATCCCCGACGGCGGCCAAGCCGCGCCGTCAGCCCCGGCAGGCGCAATCCGTCAATAAGAGGTGACCACAGAAACTTAAGCGCATAGGGCAGCCCAACCAGCGCAAACAGGCCAATAGTCGTGCGGCCAATACCCGCGCTCGCGAGCCAAGCCGAAAGTGTCGCCAGAGTCAGTGCCAGGGGGAGGCCACTAGAAAACCCAAGCACAAGGATCAACGCCATGCGCCGATCGCGATATATCCCAAGTGTCTGACTGAGGCCAATCATCATCAGAGGTTGACCACCGCTGACTTTATCGGCGCTAACTTCATCGGCGGTCTGGTCTCCCCGCGCGACGCATCAAGCGAGCGCCTTGGTGACCAATTCAGCGAGCGATGCTTCCGGGCGGGCACCATAATGGGAAATGATTTCGCCAGCACATAGCGCGCCGATGCGCCCACAATCGTTTAAGGATTTACCCTGGGTCAGGCCATGGAGAAACCCGGCGGCGTAAAGATCACCCGCCCCCGTAGTATCGACCACCTTGCCCACGTGCACGGCATCGACGACATGCACTTCTTCTCCCGAAACAACAACCGATCCTTTTTCCGAACGCGTCAGCGCCGCCACCTGACAATGGCCACGCACTTTTTGCAACGCATCGTCAAAATTATCCACTTGATAGAGCGATAGGATCTCCGATTCATTGGCAAACAGAATATCCACGTGCCCTTCGACAAGGCGCAGGAAATCGGCGCGGTGGCGATCCACGCAGAACGCATCCGATAGGGTCAAGGCCACCGTGTTGCCCGCGTCATGGGCAATTTTAGCCGCTTTTTCAAAGGCCTTTTTTGCTTCGGGCGGATCCCAGAGATAGCCTTCGAGATAGGTGATAGCCGCGGCGCGCACCTGCGCCTCGTCTATATCGGCAGGCCCCAGGCTGCCCGATACGCCAAGGAAGGTCTGCATGGTGCGTTGGGCATCGGGGGTCACGAAGATCAGGCAGCGAGCTGTAGGATCACCTGCGGTTGCCGGCAGCGTATCAAAAGTGACGCCCAGCGCCCGGATGTCATGGGCAAAAATACCCCCCAGTTGATCGTTGCGGACCTTGCCGATGAAAGCCCCGCGCCCCCCCAGTGACGCCAGTCCCGCAATGGTGTTGGCTGCCGAGCCACCCGAAGATTCAACCGCCGTGCCCATGCACCCATAAAGTGCTGCTGCGGTTTTGGCGTCGATCAGCGTCATTGCCCCCTTGGCAAGACCGTTATCGCCTAAGAAGTCATCATTGGCGTGGGTAATCACATCGACGATGGCATTGCCGATGCCAAGAACATCATGGGCGCGGCTTTCAATAACCGTGCCTGGAATAATGGTATTAGGGGGGGTGCCGCTCAAGTAAGCCTCCGACGGGGTCAATGGTGTGCTGGATGGCGCCGAGTATACATGCCGGCCCCCGGCGGACAAGGCTAGGCGGGGGCAGGGGCGCAATTATGTAAGTCGCATAAGTATTTATCCCGTATTAAGCGATGTTTGTGGTTTGTTGTTTCGCCTGCGTCATAGGGTTATTCTAGGGTCGGTTTCAAACTCCGCTTCAGTGAAGGATTAACGCCATGTTCGGCCGTAAAAAGGATGACGCCCCCACAGCTCCTGCAAAGGGCACGGCCACCCCGCCGCGTATTCCAGAAGCAAAGCCGCTGCCCCGCGTCGGTGTCTCGCCGTCATTGAATCTGCGCAAGCCCATACCCGCCCAACCCGGCAGCGCATCCACAAGCCGCATGGCTGACATTCCCGGCATGATGCCCCCGCGCAGTGAAGTGCGGTCTTATGGTGTCGATGGGAAAACCCTGATCGTCGGACGTGAAATTTCGCTATCGGGTCAAATCACGGCCTGCGACAAGTTGGTTGTCGAAGGCCGGGTCGAAGCTGAACTTGACCACTGCCGCCAGTTGGATATCGCGCCGTCGGGGTTTTTTAAAGGCGGCGCCAATATCGATGAGGCCGAAATTTGCGGCCGCTTCGAAGGTTCGCTCAACGTACAAAAACGCCTACGCGTGCGCTCGACGGCGCGTATAAAGGGCTCGCTCAGCTATGGGCAAATCGAGGTCGAAGCAGGCGGCGAAATTTCCGGCGACATCCGAGCCAATAATCCCGCTGACGGCGACCAGAATCCAACGATTCCAAGTGCGGCGCGTGAAAGTAAGCTAGGCGACCGCGGCGAGTGAGCGCCGGACCCGCCTCCTTCTGTCACCGCTTTCGCGGTTTCCCGTTACGTGTATCAACCCCTCTATCGCGCACGGCGCATGCGCGCGGCGCGATAATGGCCGTATTTTGCCTCATCGGGGCGGCCTGTGCAGCACCGTCACCAACGCCACAACCCACACTCAATACAAGCCCAAACGTTCAGAAAGACGCGCCCCAAGTGCCCTCACGGCCACCGGCCGCCGCCGTCTTGGCCAAGCCCGCGTTGGTGCAGCCAACCATG
>JBLHLO010000095.1:0-8180 GCA_047621105.1 Alphaproteobacteria bacterium | reverse complement strand
AGCGCCTTGGCGGCAAAATTCGGCGTGCCCATAAAGATGACGCGCAATCCCATCGTGCTATCGGCCTCGCTTTATCTTATCCGTTATCTTATCTGCTACAGGGTCCGTTATCGGGCCTGTTATTTGCCCCGGGCTGCGTCTTCGGCATCGATCTTTTTCTGCTTCTTCAGCTTGCGCAGGATGATACCGCGCTTCAAGGCGCTGATGTGATCGACAAACAGCGTCCCGTCCAGATGATCGATCTCATGTTGGATGCAGGTCGCAAGCGCCCCTTCGGCGTCGATCTCGCGGGCCACATTATCGTAATCGAGGTAGCGCACCCGCACCCGCACCGGGCGTTCAACCTCGGCATAATAGCTGGGTAGCGAGAGACAGCCTTCCTCGCACATCTCGCGCTCATCGGACGCCCAGATCACTTCCGGATTGGCCATTTGCATTGGCTCGGGGTCGCCCTCCAGCGGCGAGACGTCAACCACGATCACCCGCACCGCTTCGCCGACCTGGGTGGCGGCCATGCCGATGCCGGGCGCGCCGTACATGGTCTCCAGCATATCGTCCATCAGGCGGCGCACCGCGTCATCGACGGCGGCCACGGGCTTGGCCTTTATTTTCAGGCGCGGATCGGGGGCAATGATGATGGCGAGGCGGCTCATGGGTCTTCTCTCATTTGGGGGCCCTTACCTAAGACGCGGGCGCGCGGGCGTCAAGATGCGCCGCCTTCATTCCCCCAATACTGACGTGCCATCTCCCCAATACACCTGTGCCCACCCCCCACGGGCACTCGTTTCCTGGGGCCCGCCGTGCTAGGCTGGACCATGGATTTGGGCCTTGTGATCGTTCTTGCCGCCGTCGGCCTGCTGGCCGGCCTGGTACTGGTATTGGTGCTCCGGGGGGAGCGCGCGTCTGGCCGTTTGGACGAAATCGTCACCGCCACCCGCGTCACCGAAAACACCCTGGCCGAGAAGCTGGCCGCCCAGGAACGCGTGATGCGCGAATTGCTGGAGGCGCGGCTGAAGGAGGTCTCCAAAAACGTTGCCGACGGGCTGCTCAAATCCACCGACCGCACGGTCGACAGCATGACCCAGATTCAAAAGCGCCTCGCCGTTATTGATGAGGCGCAAAAGAACATCTCCGAGCTGTCGACCCAGATGGTCGGCCTGCAGGATATTCTGTCCAACAAACAGGCCCGCGGCGCCTTTGGTGAGGTGCAGCTCAACGACCTGGTCTCCGCCGTGTTGCCGAACTCGGCCTATGCCTTCCAGGCGACATTATCGAACGGCCGGCGCGCCGATTGCCTGCTGCATTTGCCGAACCCGCCGGGCTCCATCGTCATTGATGCGAAATTCCCGCTGGAGAGTTTTCAGGCACTCGCCAATGCCAAGGATGAGGCGGAAAAGAAAGCCGCATCGCGCGCCTTTGCCAGTGACGTCATCAAACACATCAATGACATCGCCGATAAATACATCCTGCCCGGCGAAACCGCCGAATCGGCGCTGATGTTTTTACCCAGCGAATCCGTCTATGCCGAAATCCACGCCAATTTCCGCGACGTGGTGGAGAAAAGCCATAAGGCGCGGGTGTGGATCGTCTCGCCGACCACCATGATGGCGACGCTCAACACCGTGCGCGCCGTGCTCAAAGACGTGCGCATGCGTGAGCAAGCCCATGTGATCCAGAAGGAAGTCGATATCCTGGCCCAGGATGTGGCGCGGCTCGATGATCGGGTGACCAGCCTTAAGCGCCATTTCACCCAAGCCGAGGGCGATATCCGCCAGATCGAAACCTCCACCGGCAAGATCACGTCGCGCACCGAAAAGATCGGCGAGATCGAAATGAGCGATGCCGACGCGTCCCTCACCCCGCCTGCACCGGGAGAGAAGCCGAAGTTAGTGAGTGGTAGGGATTAGAATTTTACTTAGCCGCCCCATCAAAGCTAACGAAAAAGACTCTATGAACAAGAAACAGAAATCGCAAAGTCTCATTGAGAATTGAGAATCTAAGCATCCTAGTATCTTTCTCCACGAATTTTAGAAATTCTTTCTCAGTATAATTTTCCTCTACAATGCATGAAATTGATTTTAGAATCTCAGATTGATCTGGCCTCTCTCTGATAATTTCAAAAAGAGATTTTTCTGACTTATAAATGTCGTGCGCGTATCCATTTCTAATTTTTCTAATAGCGCTTATAAATTTTTCATTATCTTTTGGTAATCCGCACCCTTTCAAAAACCCTAATAATGAAACCCTGCCATTAATCGGAAGTGCTTCAATAAATTTCTCCACGGTGTTATTGGAAACCGCTTTTTCGTTTACTTCAAATTTTACAATTTTACCCAAAATGCTCGTGCTTCATGAAGAAGCTTCTCCAATTGATCATCCAAAGGGATTTCTTCTTTAGAATTATCATTTTTGATAGACATACCACCACCCCTTTGCATAAACCCTTCCTAGTATGTCACATACTTAGCCCCTCCCTAAAACAACTCATTAGGAAACACGCGCACGGCGCGGCGGCGCGCGCGGCTCGGTTGGTCAGATCACCCCGGTCCCCGCCCGCACCGGGGGAGAAGCCCCGCCCCAAGGCGGGCACCGGTGAGGGGCAGAGCCCCCGTCCCAATCAAGCCGCCCAATCAGGCTGATTGCGGCAGCATCATGAGAAGGCTTGGTAAGGGAGCAACTTGACTCACACCTTTGCCGAAGCGCAGGCTACCCCTAAAACGCAGGCTGGGATAAAGCGACACCAAAGGAGATCGAGACATGGCCACGAATAGTGTCGAGTTGAGAGGCGCCGAGAAAAAAGAGGCTTTTTTTAAGGCGGCTGAAGAGGGCGTTCATAAATTCGCATTCGCCGTGCCGGACATGGAAGCGCCGAACGGCAGGATTAACTGCTATCTGGCCAAGACCGACAGTTGCAGCTCGACCATCCTCGTCCTGCGCGACGGCTACAAAGCCTCTCATCATTACCATCCCAACCAGGACGGCATTTGGGTCGTCCTAAAGGGCCACGTCCGCTTCTTCGGTGGCCCCGATGAGAAGGACGTGGGCGTATTGGGCCCCTATGAAGGGATCAAGCAGCCGGAAAACACGCGCTACGGCTTTCAAGCCGTGGGCGAGGAAGAAGCCTGGCTGATGCAAATCGCGGGCTATCCCAAGGGCAAGGCGGTAGCCAAGCGAATCACCATCGGGCCTGAGCCCACGCGCGAACGCGGCGTCAGGGCGGATATGGCCCTTCCGACTGACTAACGCGATAGAGAGGGGCGCATATCATGGAAGAGGTGAAATTCGCCGCTGGCAATATTACCTTCGCGGTACGGGAACTGCACACCCGGCAGGGCGATGGCGTGTCGGTGGATATTTTGGCCGGTGAGGCCGACCTGGAAGTGTCCATCATACGGTTGGACTGGTTCCCCAATAGTCCACATTATCACTACAACCCCAAGCGGGGACGTAACCCAGAGATGCCGCTTGATCCCGCCCTGATCGGTGACAGTATGGATTGGTTTCTCGAAAGGATTCCCGACAGGTTACCGGCGATGGTCCAGAGCGCGGGTCACCCCGACGTTGCGAAAGCCATTGACCCCGGTGAACTGACCCGGGCAATGCCTGACGTGAAAAAGGCCGCTAAAATAGCGCGCCAAGAATGTGGCGCCCAAGAATAGAAAACTGTTCGAATAACACACCGTTCGAATAACACAGCGTTCTGAGTGACGTGGCGGCACATCAGTTGCGAGCTTGTTTGAAGGATTTCATGTCGGACATTCACAAGCTGCCCCTTGCTGACCTCTATGACACGTTGGAGAGTTCCGCGCGCGGGCTGACCGAGGAGACCGCCACCCGGCGGCTGGAACAGTACGGTCCCAATGAGCTGCGCGTCCGCCAGGACGTCCCACAGATCGTCAAGTTCCTACTCCAGTTTAAGAATTTTTTTGCGCTCCTTCTCATGGTTGGCGGCGCGCTGGCAATCGCCGCGGAGCGGCTTGATCCGGGACAAGGAAACCTCTACATCGCCATCGCCCTGTTCGGGGTCGTATTACTGAATGCGGTGTTTACCTATATCCAAGAACACCAGAGCGAACGGATCATGGACAGCTTCCGCCGGATGCTGCCGGCCATGGTCACGGTGCTGCGGGATGGGCACGCGCGCCGTGCGCAGGCGGAGGCGCTGGTCCCCGGCGACGTGATTCTCCTGCATGAGGGCGACCGCGTGCCGGTGGATGGGCGCCTGATCGCGGCAAGCGGGCTCGAGGTTGACTGCGCCAGCCTGACCGGCGAGAGCGAGCCACAGCGCCTCGATCCAGAGGCCTGCAAAGAGAATGTCCTGGAAAGTCGCAACATGGTGTTCTCGGGCACGCTTGTGCAAAGCGGCGAAGGCAAAGTGCTGGTCTGCAAGACGGGGATGTCGACCAAAATCGGCAGCATCGTTGCGCTGACCAAGGCGACGGAAGGGACCGATACACCGATCCACCGTGAGCTCAGCTATTTCATCAAAGTCATCAGTGCGATCGCGATCTTCCTCGGCGTGCTGTTCTTCCTGGTCAGCGTCGCCACCGGCAATAGCGCCATTGCCAGCTTGATTTTCGCCATCGGTATCATCGTCGCCAACGTGCCGGAAGGGCTGCTGCCGACGGTCACACTCGCTCTCACCATGGCAAGCAAGCGCATGGCCGCCAAGAATGCCCTCATCAAGAATCTGGAAAGCGTGGAGACGCTGGGCAGCACGACGGTGATCTGCACCGACAAGACCGGCACGCTCACCCAGAACCGCCTGGGGGTGAATACGGTGGTTCTCGGCGGGCGCGAATACAGGGCCAATGACCGCAGCATCACCGATGATCCGATCAGCGGCACCGCGCTGCAATGCATGGCGCTCTGCAACGCTGCCGTTCTCACCGACGATGGCTTCTCGGGTGATGCGACCGACGGCGCATTGCTGCTTTATGTCAACACCATCACGGATCTCGGCACCATCCGCCAAGCCGAAAAGCTGGCCGAGCAGCCCTTCAACTACGCCACCCGGCGCATGATGGCGACCTACAGTGCGCCGGATGGCACTGGCAGCGCGCCGGATGGCGCTGGGCCGCGCGCCTTTGTCAAGGGTGCGCCCGAGGCGGTGCTCAGCATGTGCGACCGCATCATGGCTGATGGTCGGACCGAGCCTCTCACCATGGAACGGCGCGAGGCCGTGATCGACGATTACCGCAGGGTGGCGGGCCGCGGCGAACGTGGCCTCGCATATGCGTGGCGGCCCACCGACGACGGCGACCTGCCGGAAGATGATTATATCTTTATTGGCCTCACCGGCATGATCGACCCACCCCGCCCCGAAGTGCCAGAAGCGATGGCAAAATGTCACGAAGCCGGAATCAAAGTCGTGATGATCACGGGCGATTACGGCCTCACGGCCACGACCATCGCGCGCCAGATCGGGCTCATTTCCGGTCCCGGCACTGTCATCCATGGCGACGAGCTTTTGGTCATGAGCGACGAGTCGCTGGCGCGAATACTGTCGGAAAACGAGGAAATCATTTTCGCGCGCATTGCACCGGCGCAGAAACTTCGTGTCGTGCAAGCATTTCAGGCGCTCGGCGAAACCGTCACTGTCACCGGCGACGGGGTCAATGACGCCCCTGCGCTAAAAAATGCGGACATGGGTGTCGCCATGGGGCGGATGGGCACAGACGTCGCCAAGGAGGCGAGCGACATGGTGCTGATGGATGACAATTTCGCAACCATCGTCAGTGCGGTCGAGGAAGGCAGAACGATCTTCGATAACATCAAGAAGTTCATCGCCTACATCTTGACCAGCAACATACCCGAGATTCTACCCTTCATCGCCTATGTACTGCTCGATATTCCGCTCCCGCTGACGGTGATTCTGATCCTCAGCATCGATCTCGGGACGGATATCCTGCCGGCACTCGGTCTCGGCGCGGAGCGGCCCGAAACCGACGTGATGAAAAATAAGCCGCGCCCGCGCGGCGAGCGGCTGCTGTCGCGTAACCTGCTGCTGATGAGCTACGGTGTCGTCGGCATGATCCAGGCCGCCGCGGGCTTCTTCAGTTATTTTGTGATCCTCTATGCCGGCGGCTGGCAATGGGGCCAGGAGCTCGCCAGTCACGACCCGCTCTACCGCACCGCGATCACCGGCTTCTTCGCGTCGATCATTATCTGCCAAGTCGCCGATGTCATCATCTGCCGGACGCGGCGTCAGAGCCTATTGACCGTGGGCTTCCTGTCCAACCGGCTGGTGCTGGTCGGGATCGGGGCTGAACTGTTGCTGCTCGCCCTGATCGCCTACGTGCCTGCGTGCAATATCTTCTTCGGGACCGCCCCTCTCACACCCTGGCAGCTCGCGCTGAGCCTGCCCTTCGCCGTCCTTATCCTGCTGGGTGACGAGATGCGCCGTTATTTCGTGCGCCGAGAGAACCCGTTCGTTTTAAAATGGCTTACATGGTGAGCATCTGCATCAATACTGATGCCCGTCCGGTCATATTGTCAGGTAAACCACCTCAAGATGGCTTCGCCCCCTAGAACAACGCCTCAAGAAAGACGCGCACGGTGCAGCGGCGGAGTGCGCCTCGGTTGATCAGATCGCCCGGGCTCGGGCGCGCAGGCAGCGAGGGCCCGGGGCCGCCATGATCTGCCTAGCAAACAGCTGGTTACGCTTTCCCGGGCCTCGCTGAAGCCCGGGAAGTCGCGTTCATATCTATTTAGCAGCGAAGCAATACAACAACCCGGCGCCGCCGGACCGCCTGAACTTTTCATGGCTGCAGCCGCGTGACATATGGGCCGAATTCCACGACAGCCCCTCGACCGTCGTTCTGCGGCTCATGCGATCGAAATGGCCAATCCGGGCCCGGCCCGCGTCATTCTTAGTCTAGTTGCCGCAGGTCATGTCCTCACCCGGCGGAAAGGCCCGACCATCCAGTTTCGATCCGGTCAAAACGTCGTGCATATTGTATGAAAAAAGCCGGTTCGGGATGGGCTTGCCGCTCTCGGCAAGGCCTGTGCCGGCGTTAATGTTCACTTTTGACTGGTCATGCAGTTCTTTCAGATTCGCCGCGACCTGGAAACCCTTGGCATTGACCCACGGGCCTTTGCCGATCCGGTCACGGGCGTTAACGGCGGGCTTGCCATCCGCGGCCTGGGTGCTGAGATAGGCGTGCCATGTTTTGCCACCGGCCCCATGCTTTGTGGCCAATTTCTGGCAATGTTTGTCGGCGCCAGCGAGGCCACCAAAATTCCCCCCATCGGGGCCGGGCGTGCTGGTAATAAAGAATGTCATCTTCGGAAATTGTGGCTGTACCCGTTGTTGCGCCAGAGACGGCGTTGAGAGCAACATCACGGCGACAAGGGCCAAGGCAAATATTTTCATAATGGTCCCCTTCCTGTTGAGTAGAAAAAACGAAATTTATATTGGGGACAGATCGTTACTGCCGTGGGTGACGATGGCCACTATGGGCTTTGGCCACTGTGGGCTATGTCCGCTTGACCCTAAGCAGACATGATTTTAACGGCAAAATCTAGGCCCCTTAGGCTGACAAAACCACACAAAATATAAGGATCAAGAAACACGCATTAAACGGGTACTTACTTTTGCGCCGCGTCGATCAAGTCTCTCAGGGCGAAAAAGAATCTGAGATTTTGGAGCGATACCTGGATCAGCATTTTCTTCTGTCTGAGCGCTTCCTTCACATGCCTGGCAACGTCCCCCCGGCGCCTGACTTTCTTCCCGATGGCTTCTTTTTCGGTGAAATACCCTGACGAAAACTTGGCCATGGCAAGCCGCCGCTCAGCATAGAGGCGCATCTGCATGTCGATCATGCGGCCCTCACCCTTTTGGCGATACTTGGTGTTCCAAATCGCTTCCCTGTTTTTGCAGCGTTTATTCCACGCGTCATACAGGCTTCTGCGGCCAAGGTTTTGCCGATCCAGCTCACAAAAAAGTGTGATCTCCTGCAGGGCAACCTGCTCACCGGCGCGGAATTGACGGATATCACGGGTCAGTTTTGTCCGGAGGGCGGGATCTTTCGGCTTTTCGCCCAAAAATGGCACCGTGGACATTTTTGCGGGCGCCGCCACTGCCGGCGTAACAAAAGCGGCGGCGAGGCAGAATGCGGCAAACCAAAACCGAAATGAATGCACTGTCACTCCCAACATTGTCAGATTAATGAATGAGG
>JBLHLO010000094.1:0-8232 GCA_047621105.1 Alphaproteobacteria bacterium | reverse complement strand
AGCATCCGGCGTGACAGTAATATCGGGGGCGCCCGACATGTTTCAGGCGACGCCGGAATGAAGGATGTCGTGGATATGCAAAATTCCGGCCAGGGTGCCGTCATCGACCACGAACAAGGAGGTGATAGTGTGCTCATTCATGATGCCCAGCGCCTCGATGGCCAGTATCTGTGAGCGGATTGTCATCGGCGCTGGCGTCATCACGTCGCCGGCCATTTGGTTCAACAGGCCCGGTGCCATATGGCGGCGCAAATCGCCGTCGGTGATGATGCCTGATAAATGCCCCGCGTCGATAACGCCGACACAACCAAAGCGCTTGGCGGTCATGGTAATGAGAACGTCTGACATCGGGTCACGGGGGGCGGCCACCGGAATCTCATCGCCTTTGTGCATGATGTCTGCAACCTTGAGCAGCTTTTTACCGAGCTGCCCGCCCGGGTGCAAAAGCTGAAAATCATTGGCAGTGAAGCCGCGGCGTTCCAAAAGTGCGATGGCAAGTGCGTCGCCCAGCGCCAGGGTCATGGTGGTCGACGTGGTTGGGGCTAGACCCATGGGACATGCTTCCTCGGCATGGGGCAATGCCAAAACCACATCGGCCGCATCGGCTAATTGGCTCCTCCCGCCCGAGGTGATGGCAATCAAAGGAATCGAAAAGCGGCGTGTGTGGGCGATCAGGTCGGACAATTCCACGGTGTCGCCGGAATTGGAAATGGCAATCATTGCATCGTCGCGGGTGATCATGCCGAGATCACCGTGAGAGGCTTCCGCGGGGTGCACAAAGAAAGCGGGCGTCCCGGTCGACGCCAAGGTAGCGGCAATTTTGTTGGCGATGTGTCCGCTTTTGCCCATGCCGGAAACGATCACCCGACCCTTGATCCCTTCCAGGGCATCGAGGGCCGCGCTGAACCGATGATCGAGCCCCTTTGCTGCGGCTGTGAGGCCCGCGGCTTCGATCTCGAACACCCGCCGGGCCGCGGCAAGGTCGCGCGCGTCTTTGGATAATGTGTCGGCGGTCGGTTTCTTTTTGTCGGGCGTTACGGCCATGTGCAGGGGCATCTTTCATTGCACCGTTGGGGCTAAGGCCCCGGAAACGGGGCGATTCTATCAGATCATGCGGCCCGTTTATACCCGGTCGCGTGCGGCCGGTGATGAAGCGGATCTAGTGATGGAAGATGTCGATATCGCCGCCGAAACCCGCAAGATCCAGCGCCACCCGGTGGGGCAGAAAATCAAAGCAGGCCTGGGCCAGGTCGGCGCGCCCTTCACGGGCGAGCATGACGTCAAGCCTTGCCATCAACGCATGCAGGTGCAACACGTCGGAGGCGGCATAAGTCATCTGCGCGTCGCTTAGCTGATCTGCGCCCCAATCGGAAGATTGCTGCTGCTTGGAAAGATCGACGGCCAGAATTTCGCGGCAGAGGTCGGCAAGCCCATGGCGGTCGGTATAGGTGCGCGCCAGCTTGGACGCGATCTTGGTGCAATAGACCGGGCCGCAATCGACCCCCAACCAATATTTAAGCGCCGCAATATCAAAGCGTGCAAAATGGAAAATTTTGAGCCGCGCCGGGTCCGCCATCTGGGCGGCGAGATTGGGTGCCCTATAAGGGCGGTCTTGCTGAGGCAAGCGGACCAGATGTGCATCGCCATCGCCGCTCGAGAGCTGCACCAGGCATAACCGGTCGCGGGTTGTTACCAAGCCCATGGTCTCGCTATCGACGGCGATGGTTGGGCCGAGGTCAAGCCCGTCGGGCAGATCACCTTGATGGAGGTGGATGGTCATCATGCGCTCCCTCGCCGCATAAGCCGGCGTGAAAAAATGGTGCCCAGGAGAAGACTCGAACTTCCACGACCTTGCGGCCACTGGCACCTGAAGCCAGCGCGTCTACCAATTCCGCCACCTGGGCACAAAACCGGAGCATCGCCTCCCGAAAGAGGAGGCCGGTCCGCGCCCTATCGGGCGCAGGGCCGCTGCAAGCGCGCTTGAATATACGTCACGACCCGCAAAGTCAATGTTCCCAGCGCCATCTGTCCGCTCAATGCCGGTCAAATGCGGCTGGAACCTTAATATACCCGAACGCCTGCTTGAGGCGGGGGCCCTGGGCGGGGGGGGCTAAACTTGACGTCGGCGCGGCGGCGACCCATAAGGCTGCTCAGGAGATGTATTATAGGGCGGAATCCACCGCCGGCCTCAAGACGCGGGGTCGCGGCCGGGCTGCCTTTTTGCGGGAGATCATTATGGGTCCGTCACAGGTCACAATTTTCGGTGCTTCTGGTTTTATTGGCCGCTATGTGGTGCGCCGCTTTGCGGCTCAGGGCTGGCGCGTCGTGGCGGCGGTGCGCGATCCAGAGGGGGCCGGTTTTCTCAAGCCCATGGGCGATGTCGGCCAGGTGGTCCCGCTCGGCTGTGACATACGTGATCCGGCGCTGGTGGCGCGGGCTCTTGGCGGCTCATCGATCGCCGTCAATCTTGTCGGCATCCTTTATGAGACCCGTCGTAACCGCTTTGCCGATCTTCATGGAACGGCCCCCGGTATCATTGCCAGCGCTGTTGCGGCGGCGGGGCTTAAGTCGTTTGTCCATGTTTCTGCGATTGGGGCTGACATAGACGCGCCCGCTCGATATGCGCAGACCAAGGCGGCAGGTGAACAGGCGGCACGCGCCGGTTTCGCCCATACGGTTATTGTCCGCCCGTCGGTGGTGTTCGGGCCCGAAGATGATTTCTTTAATCGGTTTGCGACCCTTGCCCGGCTTGCGCCGGCATTGCCGCTGTTCGGCGGTGGACACAATAAGTTTCAACCGGCCTATGTTTGCGACGTGGCGGATGCGGTGTTTGAAGCGGCGATAAAACCGGCCCACAAGGGGCACACGTATGAGCTCGGCGGGCCGCATGTTTATACGTTTAAAGAACTGATGGAATTGATTCTGAATGTGATCGAGCGCCGCCGCGGTCTCTTGCCCCTGCCCATGGCGCTGGCCGATTTGATCGGCTGGTTCGGCGACATCGGGGCTTGGTTTGGAATCCCCCCGCAACTGACCCGTGATCAGGCCCAATTGTTGCGCATCGACAATATCGCGAAAGGGCCCGGGTTCGACGCCTTTGCCATTCGCCCGACGGCAGCCGAGGCGATCTTGCCGGCCTATCTCGATCGTTTTCGCAAGGCCGGCCGTTTCCGCACCTCACGTCTTTAGACGATCATAGACTTTAGACGATCATAGACACGTCTGGGTCTATTGAATGAACTTGGCGCTTTGAGTGTTTGCGCCGGGCAAGCCACCCGTCGTCCGTCAGGACGGGCAGGCAGTGGTCAGCGCTGTATCGGTGACGCCGTAACCGTATATGGCGACTAGTAGCGCCGCCCCCAGGATCAGACGGTAGATTACGAAGGGGGTGAAGCTTGCATGCCGAAGCCAGCCCATCAGCAAAGCGATCGCGATCAGCGCGGCGGCGAAGGCTAGCCCTGCCGCAAGAAGAACGTCGCGGGTGAACTGCGTATTGCCGGCTTCGATGACATCAAGCCCGGCCAGCGTTCCAGCTGCGATGATGACCGGGATTGCCATCAACATGGAAAACCGGGCCGCTTCGATACGCTCAAAGCCGAGCAGGCGCGCCGCTGTCATGGTTATCCCCGAGCGTGAGGTGCCGGGGATCAGGGCGATCGCCTGGAAACAACCGATCAGCAATGCGCCGTCCCAGCTCATGTGTTCAATGCGGCGTAGACACAGGCCCCAACGATCGGTTGCCCATAATGCTAGCCCAAAGACCACGGTCGCCCAGGCAATCACCTCAAGGCTGCGAAAGCTCAAGCCGAAGTATTTTTTGAATGCATAACCGGCGATCAATACCGGAATGGTGGCCAGGACCACTTGCAGGAATAGCCGCCCGTCGACCGTTTGCCGCCCGCGCGCAAGGTTGAGCGCGCCGATCCCCATGCGGAGGCAATCACGCCAGAGATAGGCAATCACGGCACCCAAGGTGCCGACATGGACGGCGATATCGACGTGCAGTCCCTGGTCGCACAAGCCGGTGACCCGGGGGACCAGGATCAAATGGGCTTGTGAGGAAATGGGGAGGAATTCCGTAATGCCCTGAACCAAGGCCACGATGACGATGTGTAACAGGCTCACCTGAGGCCCCTTTGGTGATAGCGGCTAAAATGACAGCCATAGTCGCTGGCGATTGATTTTTGTGTGTCGGGACAGATCCTAGCCTAAGCCGGTCCCTGGTTGGCATATCTAAATGCTTATAACACATCATGTTGCGTCGGTGCCAAAGGACATGCCGCAAAGCTTGGGGCCATTTAGTACTAAAATGAGACTAAATGGCAGGTGCTTTCTTCACGGCATGCCCTTTAACCAAAATCTAACCGCGTATGCAGGGGGTGGGGTGAGCAATTTAGGTCATAGTTACTGACTAAATTGTACGTTTTTACTCGCCAGGCGACAGTTTGTCTAATAATAGAGGGGCCAACAGGCATTCCGCCAGCCCTCTTTAGGCAGAAGGCCGGACCCTACCCCAAGCGATCCCAACCATATCGGGGTGCGAAGGGCCCTCGTGAGAGGCTGGGTTACCATATTCTTGGGCGGATCTGCCGCTCCCTGCCATATGGCATCAACTGACGACAAGACCCTTGGAAAGACCGCGTCCTACTATGCCCCAGCAGATGCTCAAATTTACCGGCCTCGATGGCCGCATGCCCGATAAGCGTGAGGCGGAGACCCGTCGCGCTGATTTCGAAGAGATTTATAACCGCTATTCTGATCCCAGTGCCGCCGATCAGGCCTCGCGCTGTTCCCAATGCGGTGTGCCGTTCTGCCAGGTCCATTGCCCGGTTTCCAACAATATCCCCGATTGGCTGAAACTGACCGCCGAGGGACGCTTGGAAGAAGCCTATGAGGTTTCTGCTGCGACCAACAACATGCCCGAAGTCTGTGGCCGAATCTGCCCCCAGGATCGTCTGTGCGAAGGCAATTGTGTGCTCGAGCAATCGGGACATGGCACGGTTACCATTGGCAGCGTCGAGAAATATATTACCGACACGGCGTTCGAAAAAGGTTGGGTCAAGCCGCCCATACCCGCACGTGAACTAGGGCGTTCCGTGGGCATTATTGGCGCTGGCCCTGCCGGACTCGCCGCGGCGGAGCAGTTGCGCCGCATGGGTTATGAGGTTCACGTTTATGATCGTTATGACCGCGTCGGCGGTTTGATGATCTATGGCATCCCCAATTTCAAATTGGAAAAGGAAATCGTCGCCCGGCGCGCCAAGCTGCTGGCTGACGGGGGCATCACTTTCCACCTCAACTTTGAGGTCGGCCGCGATGCCAGTCTTGGCGAATTGCGCACCCGACACATGGCGCTGTTAATCGCCACCGGTGTTTACAAGGCGCGCGACATTAAGATGCCCGGCGCTGGGCTGAAGGGCATTTCTCAGGCTATGGATTACCTGACGGCGTCAAACCGCAAAGGCCTCGGTGATGCGGTGCCGCATTTTGACGATGGCACCCTTAACGCGGCAGGTCGTAACGTGGTGGTTATCGGTGGGGGCGACACGGCCATGGATTGCGTGCGGACGGCAGTACGTCAGGGTGCAAAATCGGTCAAATGTCTCTACCGGCGCGATCGTGACAATATGCCCGGATCACGGCGTGAAGTTTCTCATGCGGAAGAAGAAGGCGTCGAATTTGTTTGGCTGGCCGCGCCCGAGGCGTGCCTCGGTGATGGTGCGGTCAGTGGCGTGCGCGCCCAAAGCATTCATCTGGGTGTACCCGATGCGTCAGGTCGCCAGACGCCGGAGCCGATCGAAGGGTCCTCTTATAACGTTGATGCGGATCTTGTCATCAAGGCGTTGGGTTTTGATCCAGAAGATTTACCTAAGATGTTTGTTGCACCTGATCTCGGCCTGACTCGCTGGGGTACCCTCAAGGTCAATTTTCGAAGCTTGATGACAAATATCGACGGTGTCTTTGCGGCGGGGGACATCGTGCGCGGGGCGTCGCTGGTGGTCTGGGCGATCCACGATGGCCGCCAGGCGGCCGAAGCCATTCATGGCTATTGTGAAGCCGCCGCACACCCGGTCGCGCGCAGCGCGGCGGAATAGGCGAGGGAGAAGATTATGGATGATAAATTCCCCATAAGTGGCGAAGACAGTGTGCGGCTGTGGCGCAAAAATGCAGCCCATCTTGAGAGCGCCCACGCCTACGATCCGGCCCAGGAACATGATGCTTGTGGTGTCGGCCTGATCGCGGCGATTGATGGCAAGCCGCGCCGTGAAGTGGTGGTGGCGGGGATCAGCGCGCTCAAGGCCCTGTGGCACCGCGGTGCCGTAGATGCGGACGGCAAAACCGGTGACGGTGCCGGCATCCATGTCGCAATCCCCCAGGATTTTTTCAAGGAACATATTGCGCGCACTGGCCATGAACCACGGTCCGGACGGCTCGGCGTCGGCATGGTATTTCTGCCCAAGGCGGATCTAGCCCAGCTTGAACGCTGCCGCACCATCGTTGAGAGCGAGATCCTCAACTTCGGCTACACCATCTACGGCTGGCGCCAGGTGCCGGTCAATGTCGAGGTGATCGGCGATAAGGCCAACGCCACCCGGCCCGAGATCGAGCAGATCATGATCGCGTCCAACCCGGGTGTCGGGCAGGAACAATTTGAAACCGATCTTTATGTGATCCGCCGCCGTATCGAGAAGAAGGTATTGGCTGAATACATCAACGATTTCTATATCTGTTCGCTGTCTTGCCGGTCGATCATCTACAAGGGTTTGTTTCGCGCCGAACAGGTGGACCAGTTTTATCCCGATCTTCTAGATGATCGTTTTATTTCGTCCTTCGCCATCATTCATCAGCGCTATTCCACTAACACTTTCCCCAATTGGCGTCTGGCGCAACCGTTTCGCATGTTGGCCCATAACGGCGAAATCAATACGTTGCGCGGCAATACCAATTGGATGAAAAGCCATGAAACGCGCATGGCATCCGATGTGTTCGGTGAATATATCAACGATATCAAACCGGTGATTCAGTCGGGATCTTCCGATTCCGCTGCTCTTGATGCGGTGTTTGAAGTCATGTGCCGTGCGGGCCGTCCGGCGCCAATGGTCAAGTCCATGCTGATTCCCGATAGCTGGACCAAGAAACCGATCATGTCTGATGCCCACAAGGACTTTTATTCCTATTGCAACTGCGTGATGGAGCCCTGGGACGGCCCTGCCGCCGTTGCCGCTACCGACGGTCGCTGGGTGGTTGCCGGCATGGATCGCAACGGATTGCGCCCCTTGCGTTACACCCTGACCAATGATGGGTTGCTGATCGTTGGTTCGGAATCCGGCATGGTGCCGGTCAACGAAGCCAATATCACCCAAAAAGGGCGGGTCGGTCCCGGCCAGATGATCGGCGTCGATTTGCAAGAAGGTAAATTTTACGCTGACGAGCCGCTTAAGGACATGTTGGCGGCGCGTAACCCGTATTCAAAGTGGGTTCGTAATATCAAGCCGCTCAATGCGTTGATCAAGATTGAAAATGATGCGCCGCCACCGGTCGATCGTGACCAGTTGCGCCAGCGTCAGCGCGCGCTCGGCTATACCATGGAAGAGTTGGAACTGATCCTGCACCCCATGGTCGAAGACTCAAAAGAGCCGCTCGGTTCCATGGGTGATGATACACCGCTGGCCGTGTTGTCGGAAAAATATCGTGGGCTTCATCACTTCTTCCGTCAGAACTTTAGCCAGGTTACCAATCCGCCGATCGATAGTTTGCGCGAAAACTACCAGATGAGCCTCAAGACTCGTCTCGGCAACCTCGGCAATATTCTTGATGAAGACGAATCCCAAACCCACCTGTTGCAGCTCGAAAGTCCGGTGTTGGGCAACGCTGAATTTGCAGCCATACGCGATTATATGGGCAAGGACGCGGTTGAGATCGATTGCACCTTTGATGCGGTGAAGGGCTCGGGCATTTTGCGTGAAGGCTTGGAGCGTATACAGCGTGAGGCCGAAGACGCGGTGCGCGGTGGTGCCATTCATATTATCCTGACCGACCAGGCGATGAGCGCTGCGCGGGCGGCAATCCCGATGATCCTGGCTACCGGCGCCGTGCATACCCATCTGATACGTCAACAGTTACGCACGTTCACCTCGCTCAACGTGCGCACGGGCGAATCCATGGACGTGCATTACCACGCTGTGCTGATTGGTGTCGGCGCTACCACGGTCAACGCGTATCTGGCTGAAG
>JBLHLO010000093.1:0-8281 GCA_047621105.1 Alphaproteobacteria bacterium | reverse complement strand
GCGCCTGCGGTCTTGGCACGATCGTAAAGGACGGCACCGACAGCGGCGAATTGAAAGCCGAGGCCAAGGTTGTTAATAAAACAAGTAACATCGCTCGATTTTTGGCGGCCTTCAATACGACCAGAAATGAGATCGGTCAGGATAGGGTAGGCTGAAAAAGCATCGAATTCATCGGTCGTGCGATAACGCTTCGGCAGGACATCACCAAGCTCGGTTGAAATCGACTGTATCGGGGTTGGCACCTCGGTATGAATGACGGTTGATTGTGCAAGGGCGATAGCTTCGGGTGCAATTTCAGGACGCTTGATCGCCGATAGGTGCATGCCGGGCTCGACCCATGGGGCTATGAAAACAGACTCTATGGCATTTGTCGCACACATCACGATGTCAGCAGCGGTGATGGCTTCCTCTGGCGTGGCTACGGCAGTGACTGGGACGTTAAGGATTCGGGTCATTTCGGCACTGAAGGTTTGGCGATTCTCGGCATTGGGGGAAAAGCAGCGAATCTCGTGAATATCACGTACGGCGCAGATGGCCATCAATTGCGCGCGCGCTTGCCAGCCTGAGCCGAGCAGCCCAACCGTGTGTGATTCTTCGCGCGACAATAATTTGGCGCCGATGCCGTTGGTTGCCCCGACGCGCATCTGTTGTACGACCCCGTCGGGAAAGATGGCTAGCGGTTCACCGGTCGCGGTTGAGAACAACAGAACCAGCCCGACATAACGTGCCCCTGGGGCAGCCGGCACTTTTTCTCGTCTTTGAGTATTGCCCCGTGTCGGCCAAGTTATGATGTCAGAATTGATGCGGATGGCACCGACCTGGGCTGACGGGACGACGCCATCCATGGATTTAAGACCGTACACTGCATCCCCACGGGTTGTCGGGGTCAGACAGTCTGAGCGAGGCCGGGTGATGGCCCTTCCTGCAGCGAGGTCGCGATACCCCGTTTCCAGCGCAGCGATGGTGTCGCTCATGGTCAATAAGTGTTCGGCATCGTCGTTGCTGAGGATGAGCGTCAAGGGGCACTCCAATATTTGGCAAAAGACCGGGGCAGAGGAAAATCATCTTATGTTTTTCACTGTCAGGCAAACTTTGCGCTTATGCAGGGGGCAAAGGACGCTAGAATGAAGCGTTCACTGTCTCATATTTTGCCCGCGTTTGCGCGGCAGGCCAGGGGGCAGGCGGGCGATAAGGCGGAGGCCGCGCGTTCCTGAGAGGGGCGCTGGGAACCAATGCAAATAGGGGGAAAAAGTGAGCGACAGCAATCCTTACCAGCCACGGGACTGGTCCGTTCAGCCGCCATATTTATGCGAAGGCTATAAATCCACGGCCGCACGGGGGCCAAAGAAGCCGTTGGTGGCGCTCCCGCAGACCCTTTCGGAACTAACCGGTCCCGTCTACGGCCACGACGTTGTGGGGGAAAATGACGCAGACCTTATCCGCAATGGCGCCGTCAATAATGGTGAGCCCCTGGGCCCACGCATTGTCGTGACCGGGCGCGTCATGGATGAGTTCGGCCGCCCCATCCCGGATACTTTGGTGGAGATTTGGCAGGCCAATGCTGCTGGGCGTTACGTTCACACAGGCGATACCCATGATGCGCCGCTGGATCCGAATTTCTTCGGGGCGGGTCGGTTCCTCACTGGGGCGGATGGGCGTTACAAATTCTATTCTATTCGGCCGGGTGAATACCCCTGGGCCAATCACGACAAGGCCTTCCGCCCCGCGCATATTCATTTTTCACTGTTCGGGCCGAGCTTTGTCACCCGTCTCGTCACTCAGATGTATTTCCCAGGGGATCCCTTATTGCCCTTAGATCCTATTTTCATGGCCATTCCTGATGGAGGCGCGCGCAACTCTCTCGTGGCACATTATTCCGTTGAAGCGACCGAGACGGATTTTGCGCTTGGCTATGAATTTGACATTGTGCTGCGGGGGCGTAATGCCACGCCGATGGAGGGTTGAAGCATGAGCGCCCGCAAGATTTCACAAACACCGGGACAGACCATCGGCCCCTTCTTTGCTTATTGTTTAACACCGGAGCCCTATGGCCGTGCCGGGATTGCGAGCAATGTGCTGGCGACGATAAACACCGAAGGCGAAGCCATTCGTATTACCGGCCGTTTGCTGGATGGTGAAGGTGCACCGATCAATGATTCCTTGATAGAGATCTGGCAGGCTAATGCGGCTGGACGCTATAACCATCCCGCCGATAGTCGCCAGGACGTGGCCCTCGAACCCGGCTTCACAGGTTTCGGACGCTGCATGACAGACGCAGACGGGCGCTTTAGTTTCGGTACGATCAAGCCGGGCAGGGTGCCAGGGCAGGGCAATCGCTTGCAGGCCCCACATGTGAGCATCATCATCCAGGCGCGCGGCATGCAGTCGCATGTCTATGGCCGCCTATATTTTTCAGATGAATCCGATGCCAATGGCGAAGACCCGGTGTTGGCCTCGATTGAGGAGTCCAGGCGCGGTACGCTCATCGCCCATCGTGAAGACTCGGGCACTGGCACTGTCTATCACTTCGACATTCACATGCAGGGCTCCGAAGAAACCGTATTCTTCGATGCTTGATGACAACGGGGGCAGTGACGGGGCAAATGGCTGAGGGCACTACACGAGGCGCTGTATTCGATCACATTTTTTCCAGCGCGGCGATGACCGCGGTGTTTTCGGATCGCGCCCATGTTCAGGGGATGCTCGATTTCGAAGCAGCCCTTGCCCGTGCCGAAGCAGCGTCCGGCATTATCCCGGCTAAATCGGCGCGCGCCATCGCCGGGGCTTGTGATAGCGCATTGTATGATCTCCAGGCGCTTGGCCTTGCGGCCCATGAAGCCGGCAATACGTTTATCCCCCTGCAGGCCATGTTGACCGCGCGCGTGGCGAAGGTAGATAAAACAGCGGCCGGTTTCGTCCATTGGGGGGCGACCAGCCAGGACGCCATGGATACCGGCCTCGTGTTGCAATTGCGGGCGTGCTTGATGCTGATCGAGGGCGATCTTAGTCGGCTCGAATCGGCGCTGGCTTCGCTTGCCCGGAAATACCGCACCACGCCTATGGCGGGACGCACTTGGATGCAACAGGCGTTGCCGGTCACTTTCGGGCTTAAGGTGGCGGGCTGGTGCGCTGCCGTCATGCGTCACCGTGCCCGGCTGAAGGAAATACGTTCCCGTCTTCTGGTTTTGCAATTCGGGGGGGCCGCCGGCACGCTTGCCTCGCTCGGACCTAAGGCGCCGGTAGTTGCCCGCGGGTTGGCGCGCGACCTTAAATTGACCTTGCCCATGATCCCCTGGCATGGCGCGCGTGACCGGGTGGTTGAAGCCGGTCAATTCATGGCGGGGCTGACCGGGACGCTGGGCAAGATGGCGCGCGATATCGCCTTGATGAGCCAAACCGAAATTGCCGAGGTGGCGGAACCCGTAGCCCTTGGGCGTGGTGGTTCGTCGGCCATGCCGCATAAGCGAAATCCAATTGCCTGCGCCGCCATCCTTGCCAATGCGGCACGTACCCCGGGGCTGGCAGCGATCCTGCTCGCCGTGAGCCCCCAGGAAAACGAACGTGGGCTCGGTGGTTGGCAAGCGGAATGGACGGTCCTGCCGGAACTCTGCTGCCTCGCGGCGGGCGCGCTGGAACATGCTGTGGGCCTGGCCAAAGGGTTACAGGTGTTTCCCGATCGTATGGCGGAAAACCTTGCATTAACCCAAGGCCAACTCATGGCTGAATCGGTCAAGATGGTTTTGGCGGCACGCATCGGTCAGGCGCCGGCCCATGCGGCGATCGGCCGTGCCTGTGCAAAGGCGACCGCCAAGGGGCAGCCATTGCGGGATGCCCTATTGGCCGATAAGACGATCACCAATGTATTGACAGTGCAAAAGATAGACGCGGCATTGGCGCCAGATGCCTATCTTGGGTCTGCCCTTCAATTTGTGGACCGGGTGTTGGGCGCGCGTAAGAAACTGCGGCGCTAGTGGCCCGCATATAAGGAGATTTCATGGACGAAGATGAACGCCGCAAGCAGGGCATGGCTGTGCGCCGGTCGGTGCTCGGGGATGCTCATGTGGATCGTGCTGAAAAGAACAAGACCGACTTTAACGCTGATTTTCAGGATTTCATCACCCGCGGGGCCTGGGGCGAGGTTTGGTCCCGCCCTGGCCTTGATAAGCGTACGCGCAGCCTTCTCACCATCGCCATGTTGATTGCCCTAAACCGCGAGGCGGAATTAAGCATGCACTTGCGTGCCGCGGCCAATACCGGTGTAAGCCGGGCCGATATTAAGGAAGTATTGATGCAAAGCGCGCTTTATTGCGGTTTGCCGGCGGCCAACGGGGCTATCCATTTGGCCGAGGAAGTGTTCGACACCGCCGAGGAATGGCGCGACAAAAAGGACTGAACTTAACCCTGGGAGAGTGCCTCAGGGGGGAGGGTTAGGAAAATCAGAGTTTCTTGGCGTGGGGCTTTCGTTGGCCCGGGCGCTCGTGTAGATTTTGACCAAATGCAACAACTATAACTGATCAACAGCATCAGGCGGGGAGGCTGACATGGAAGATATATCACTCGACGGCAAAGTCGCGCTGATCACCGGTGCGAGCCGCGGCATGGGCCGCGAAATGGCGCTCGCCTTCATCAAGGCCGGGGCCAAGGGGGTCACCATCACGGCCGCCGCTGCCAGCGATGAAAGCCGTAAGGAAATCGAGACCGAATTTGCCGAGACCATCGCGCTGGCCGAGAAATTAGGCGGTAAGGGTCGCATCCAGGCGATCCACGCTGATGTTTGCAAGACGGCCGATTGTGAGATGGTGGTCAATAAAACGGTCGATGCCTTTGGGGCACTGCATATTTTGTGTAGCCACGCTGGTAAGAGCCAGCGCTATCACGGTGCCCGTGACATCCCGTTCTGGGAAACTGATCCTGAAGGCTACCGGCTGGTGATCGAAACCAACGTTGTCGGCCCTTATTTGATGGCGCGCGCAGCGGTGCCGCAGATGCTGAAGAACGGTTGGGGGCGGATCATCCATACGTCGAAGAGTTTCGATTCGATGCACGAAGCCCACGCCGGTGCTTATGGCCCATCCAAGGCCGGCCTTGAAGCCGAAGCCATGAGCTGGGCCGAGGAACTGGCCGGGACCGGCATTACCGTCAATTCAATTCAGCCGGGGGGCGCTGTGGCGACCAAATTCGGGCGCGGCGAAACCAACAACACCCGCGGCCTGCCGGTGGAGGTGATGGTCCCTTGCGCGTTGTGGATTGCTTCAGATTTGTCGAAAGACATTAACGGTTGCCGTTTCGATGCTAAGAGTTGGAATACCGATTTGCCGGGGGCAGACGCGGCCCTGGCCTGTCGTGAGCCGTCCTTGTTTCCTAAGCCTGAGAAACCAAGCAAGCTTGACCTGACTTGGGAAGCAACGGCATAGGCATGCATATGTACCCACCATGTGTGGGTGAGTTCACAGTAATAGTTAGAGCACGAGGGTAGTATGTACGATTGGGATGTGATGATGCAGGGCTTCAATGGGATCCTGCAATGGAAGCCTATGCTCTTGATGACCATTGCAGTGTTTGCATCATCAATATTCGCGGCCCTGCCGGGGGTTGGGTCATCCACCTTGTTGGCCATGTCACTGCCGTTTGCGATGACGCTTTTGCCGATGGAAGCGATTGCGCTGTTATTCGGCATTACCATCATTTCTAATACGGCCAATACCTTTCCGTCGGTACTGATCGCGGTGCCCGGTGGCGCCGGTAGCCAGGCGACCATCGTCGATGGCCATCCCATGGCCCGGAAGGGGGAGGCCAACCGTGCCTTTGGTGCCGCCTATATGTCGTCGTTGCTGGGCGGGCTGATTGGCGGTGCGGTGTTTATGGCCTGCTTGCCGATCGTGACGCCCCTGGTGCTGCTGTTGGGGTCGCCGGAATTAATGATGCTGGTGATATGGGGGTTGTCGGCAGTCGGTATCCTGTCGGGGAAGACCCCGGTGAAAGGGCTTATGGCTGCGGCGTTTGGGCTTGCTCTTTCGTTGATTGGTACGGAAACCCGGACCGGCATCGACCGCTTTACCTTCGGTGGCTATTACCTGTGGGACGGGGTCCATATCGCCATCATCGGCCTTGGCCTGTTCGGCATTCCTGAACTGATCGATCTTTCGGTCAGGCGGACATCGATTTCGCAGACCGGTAAGCTCGGCGGCGGGTTGATGCAGGGAATCCGGGATACATTCCAGAACTGGTGGCTGGTGATCCGTTGTTCAATTATCGGCGTATGGATTGGCATTTTGCCGGGCCTTGGGTCGTCGGTGGCCGATTGGTTTGCCTATGCCCATGCGGTGCAAACCGAAAAGAACAAGGAAAATTTTGGCAAGGGCGACGTGCGGGGCGTGATCGCGCCGGAAAGCTCTAACAATGCCAAGGAAGGCGGCGCGCTGATCCCGACGATGTTCTTTGGCATTCCGGGTTCGACTTCCATGGCGTTGATTTTGGTGGCGTTTGCCGCCGTCGGTATTACGCCGGGTGAGCAGATGATCGGCGTGAATAAATATATGATTTTTTCGATGATCACGGTGATCGTGCTGGCCAATATCATGGCGACGGCATTGTCCATGGGTCTGGCGGGGACGTTCGCCAAGGTTTCGATCATGCCGTTCTACGTCGTCGTGCCGATGACCCTGATCTTCACCATCGCCGCCGCCTATGGCATCAATTTTACCTATCAGGATTTGGCGGCGTTGGTCGTGATGGCGTTCATCGGATTCTTCATGCGCCGCTATGGTTGGCCACGTGCGCCGGTGCTGGTGGCGGTGGTCCTGGGGCCGCAATTGCAGACCTATCTGTGGTTGAGCATGGACCGTTACGCCTATAACTGGATGTTATTCCCGGGCGTTATCGTGATCGGGTTGGTGATTGTCGCGACAATCTTCTGGCCGATGTGGAAGAACCGTAAAGAAACCAAGGTCTCGATGGATTATTACTTGGATGAGGACAAGCCCAAGATGCAGTCCATCGGGGGCGTCGTCTTCACGCTTCTGTTCCTGGGGGTCTTGATCTACGCCGTGGTTGAGGCGCGCAATTGGCCGCCGCGCGCGTCCATTGACATCTATTTTGTCGCCTCAGTCGGGATATTCCTATCGCTCTTGCAATTGACCCTGGATGGGGTGCGCTACTTGCGCAATCCCGGTACGATCGACAATCCGATCACCGGCAGCAAGCTGACCCGATACTATTTCGAGGCGGCGGGCTGGATCGCGGCGATTCTGGCACTGGTAGTGTTGATCGGTTTCCATATCAGCTTCTTCGTGATCCCGATTGCCTATGTCCGGCTCTATGGGGGGAGTTGGCGGATGGCCATGACGCTTGGCTTTATGGCTTTGGCGATCTTGATTGGCCTGTTCGACACGGTCATTTCGGTGGTTTGGCCTGATCCAATCTTGCTGCCCTGGCTGTATCCCTGGATAGATAGTTTCTTCTAAATAATTGATGAATAAGCATTGATCTGGTGTCGGCGCCTGTTAAACGGGTTGTTTTGATCATCGATATGGGAGAAGATGCTGGCCAGGAAATCACCGGATTTTAGCCAGGGAACAGGTGCCGGAACTTTGCCGTTCGGGTAACAATAATAATAAGTCGGTTCCCCGACATCCGATCACACCAGTCATGCATCGTTGTGCCTGGAAAGTCACGGGAGACTGAGATGAATCGCACCTCAACTTTTTTGTATCTGAGCCTGGTGGGCGGCCTTGCAGTCGCTGGCACCTCTTTGTTTGGCGCCGTCGATGCCGCGGCCCAGGACGTGAGTTTCAAGGGCAAGCGCCTTAATGCCATCATTGGCTCATCTGCCGGGGGCGGCACTGACGGGACAACCCGCCTCGTTGGGCGCTATTTGCAAAAATATCTGCCCGGCAAGCCGCGTATTGTGTATCGCAACATGCCGGCCGGTCATGGTGTTCAGGCAGTCAACTACTTCAACAATGTGGTGAAAAAAGACGGCACCGCTTGGCTTGGTGGATCAAGCTCCTACGTTGATGCCAACAACCTGCGCAAATCCGTGGTCAAATACGACCCGAGGAACTTCCACTATATTGGCGGCGTCGCGCGTGGCGGTTCGGTCATTACCATGCGCAAATCCAAGATTCCCAACATCTACGATAAGTCTAAGCCGCCGGTCATTATCGGTGCTGTGGACGGCAGCCGTAGCTGGGGCCAGATGATGTTGTGGGGCAAGGATAAGCTCGGTTGGAACGTCAAGTTCGTGATCGGCTATCCCGGTGCGCCCGCATTGACCTTGGCG
>JBLHLO010000092.1:0-8322 GCA_047621105.1 Alphaproteobacteria bacterium | reverse complement strand
TAAGCGCAATGTTGATCTCCCGCACCGCGCGATCGCCCTGATTTTGCCCAATGGGGGCACAAGTAAGCGAAGAGACTGCCTGATTGCTGGCAACGGTCACGAACTTCTTCCACATCGGCCATCGAATTTCGGGCGCTGTCTCTATGGTAAGACCGGCAACGTCCAATGCACTGATCACCTCACCCGCCCGTTGCGCCGTGTCCGGCAACGCCGCGCCCATAATGAAGCGGCCATTTGGTCGCGTCATATGGACGGTGCCGGGCTTGGTCATAGCGCCACCCGAAAAGCAGACGATGCCCATGGCGCGTTCAGCGCCGATGTTACTACGGAGCTTCCCGGCAGGGTCTAGGAACGAAAGATCAAGCTTGGCCTCGCCAGGCGCAAAACCATCACCATAGAACCAGAAAATTCCGTTGACCGCAAAACCAACAAGCGTACCCGGCCCAAGCAATGGGCCGATGGCGTCAGCAACGTCGCCATGGGATGGCGCCTTGGTCGCCACAATAATGAGGTCGTGTTTACCGAGATCGGCCGGCTGGTCGGACACAGCAATCTTGACGGCAAAAGTTTCATCGTCATTTGCGACGGTCAGCCCCTGCGTGCGAATGGCATCGAGTTGGCTGCCCCGCGCAACGGCCGATACCTCATGACCCGCCCGGGCAAAATGCCCGGCGAGGATGCTGCCGATCACGCCGGCGCCATAAATGCAGATACGCATGGATCAATACGCCCCAATTTCACGCAGGAGAGTCGTCGTCATCAATAAATAACTGGGGCGATGCGGCTTTAAACCGAATCGCCCCAGCGCTTCAAAGCGAGCGGCGGCTATTTACAGTTGGCGCCAACGACGAGGTTGGCAACACCGCCGACATACCTGAACTTACAGTTCATACCTTTTTTCAGATTTTTGGCTTTGGCCTTCTTTCCGCCCAGCTTGACCTTGGTCCGTCGGCGGTGGGTTTTTAAGGTCTTAGCCTTGCCCGACGCATCGGTAATGGTGATCTTCTTTTTCCCAATAGCCGAAATTGTTCCGGTCAGGGAATGCGTCTTGATCTTCTTGACGTCACGCGGCGTTAGCAGTTCCCGCAACCGATCCTTGGCCACGGCCGGTGCATTGACAACACTGACTGCCAGCTTCTGAACTTCGACGCCGGGCATGGGGTTGATATCCATTTTCTGCTTCTTGGCCAGCGCCAGGAAACCCGCATCCGTCATCGTTGCGTCGAACGCCTTACGCAGCGCGGCAACACGTTCGCCCGGCACACCCGGTGGCGCCATGATCGGCCGGCCGATCGTCACGCCCGCGAGGATCATGTCCAGCGCCTTACGGTCGGCATCGGTCTTCGCAAAATCGACAACCAACGGCACATCCCGACCCATATACTTTGATATCCGAGGATCTTTCTTCCTACCCCATTGCAGGATGATGCTGAGCTCCCGCTTTTCGACATGGTGGCTCATGGTGGATTTGGTCGATGAGGCTGAGTGGGAGGCGCGTGTGGAGCTTGCCGCTGCCTACCGGCTAACGGCCCATTTCGGATGGACCCACTTGGTCAACAACCATATTTCGCTCCGCGTGCCGGGAACCAAGGACCATTTTCTGATCAATCCCTACGGCTTCCTCTATGAACAGATCACAGCTTCGAGCCTTCTAAAAATCGACTGTGAGGGCAACCTGCTCCAAGACACAGAGTTCGACGTCAATCAGGCTGGTTTTGTAATCCATTCAGCGGTACACATGGCCTGTTCGGATTTGCATTGCGTGTTTCATACGCACACCGTGGCGGGACAAGCGGTATCAGCGCTCGAATGTGGGCTGTTGCCGCTCAACCAAGGAGCCATGCGTTTCTACAATCGCATCGGCTACCATGACTTCGAGGGCATCGCCCGTGATCTCGACGAGCGCGAACGCCTGGTCGAAGACCTTGGCAAGCATAAGGTACTTATCCTGCGCAACCACGGCCTGCTCACTGCCGGCGTCAATGTCGGTGAGGCTTTCCACTTCATGTATCACCTGGAGAAATCTTGCCAGACCCAGATGCAAGTGCTGGCTTCTAACCAGCCTTATATTCGGCCCTCGGATGAAGCCTGTGAAAAGGCAGCGGGCCAGTTCTGGCGACCCAACCGGGTGTTCGGCGCCCGCGACTGGCCAGCCTTGCTTAAGCTTGCCAATGATCTGGACCCTTCCTACCGGACATAGCCCCCCTTTGCTGCCCCCTAAAGCAAAAGGCTAGCAGCCTGGGCTGCTAGCCTTTTATTTGAAATGGTGGAGCCGAGGGGAATCGAACCCCTGACCTCTTGAATGCCATTCAAGCGCTCTCCCAACTGAGCTACGGCCCCGAAATGCCGGGAAGCGGGCGGAACCAAGAGGAACCGGGCGCTTATGGGGGGCGAACATAGAATTACGCCAAGTCCCGGCGCAAGGAAAAAATCAGACGATGGGGTGGCTGGGGGTTAGCCGGGCGAACGGAAGATAAGGTCTCAGGCCGCCTTAACGCAGATTAAGCCACAAATTGGGCCACAGAATGAACCGCGGCACCAATGGGGGCGTTAAATATCCTTGTCATCGTCGACAGGTTTGACGACCACGGCCACATCGTCATCATCATCGAGATCAGACGTATCTTCGATCACATCATCGTCGTCGTCGTCGTCAATTTCGAGATCAATATCGTCTTCATCGACCACGACCTTTTTCTTGGGTGGCTCGACTGGTTTTGGTGCGGGCTTGGCGCGCTTGGGCTTAGCTGGTTCTACGTAAGGCGTCTCGCATTTCGGACAAATAATTTCCGCGCGCTTCATGTCGTAAAATTTAGTGTTGCATTCCAGGCAAGTGCGCTTTGTGCCCCATTCGGGCTTCATGTCAGACTCTCCTTCGATGGGCGAGTGCGGGCGGGGATATCAATCCCCTCCACACGGGAAAATAATTCATGCCAATTGCCATGATCGCCGGGCTCTGTCAAAAGCAAATTGCATATTCGGGCACATGGCCTCAACGGGGCCAAGGCCAGAACGGGCGCCCGCGACAGCGTCGGACAGTTATGCTAAAGGAAGTCCGGCACCGTCCAAGTGGCGCATGGGGAACCGATCCATATGGCAGAAATCTCCACCCTCCGACCTATGATTGCACGCCCGAGCGCCCCGCTCAGGGGCGCCATCACCGTGCCGGGGGATAAATCCATTTCCCACCGGGCGCTGATGATCGGCGCCGTCGCGGTCGGACGCACCCGCATTGAGGGGCTTTTGGAAGGCGAAGACGTACTCGCCACAGCCGCCGCGCTGCGCAACCTCGGTGTCACCGTATCGCGGCTGGACGGCGCCACTTACGAAGTGGCAGGTGTTGGTATCGGCGCCTTGGCAACCCCTGACGATGTGCTCAATATGGGTAATTCCGGCACCGGGGCACGGCTGTTGATCGGGCTTCTGGCGACCCATCCCCTCATCGCTCATATCACCGGCGACGCTTCCCTCAACCAACGACCGATGCTCAGAGTGATCGAGCCCCTGTCCGGCATGGGGGCCCGCTTCGAGGCCCGCGCCGGGGGGCGCCTGCCGCTGGTCCTCACCGGCGCACGGCTACCGGTGCCGATCGAATACCGCCTGCCGGTGGCTTCGGCCCAGGTGAAATCAGCCATCTTATTGGCCGGCCTCAACGCGCCGGGCATGACCACCGTGATTGAGCCCGAACCCACCCGCGATCATACCGAATTGATGCTCAGCCATTTCGGTGCCCAGCTCAAGGTCACCACCGACACGGATGGCGCGCGGCGCATTGCGCTCATCGGTCAACCCGAACTCACTGCACGCACCGTACGCGTTCCCGGCGATCCATCATCAGCCGCTTTCGCCGCGGTGGCCGCGCTGATTACCCCAGGGTCCGATATCACCATCAATAATATCGGTATCAACCCGCTTCGCATTGGCCTCTATAAGACGCTGCAGGAAATGGGTGCCAACATCACCTTTACCAATCTCCGCGAGGATGCGGGTGAGCCGGTGGCAGATTTGCATGTCCGTGCCTCACGCCTCAAAGGGGTTGAAGTGCCTGCGGCACGCGCGCCATCGATGATCGACGAATACCCGATCCTCGCCGTTGCCGCAGCTTGCGCCGAGGGCGAGACCCTCATGCATGGCTTGGCCGAATTGCGCGTCAAGGAATCAAACCGTCTTGCCGCCATCACCGAGGGGCTCACGGCAATCGGCGCCGAGATCCGCGAGGCTGGCGACAGCCTAGCCATTACCGGTGCCAATGGCGCCCTGGCCGGTGGTGGCCCCATTGCGACCCATTTTGATCATCGCATCGCCATGGCGTTTCTGGTGGCCGGACTAAGTAGTGCGACGCCGGTTACCGTCGATGACGGCCGGGCTATCGCCACCTCGTTCCCCGGGTTTGAGGGGCTAATGACGGGGCTCGGTGCCGACATCGCCACCCTGGACCCCGCCGGCCCTGCGGACCCGGCGTGACCCCCCCCTCGGCCAGCAATCAAGGGCCCGTCGTCATCGCCATCGACGGGCCGGCCGCCTCGGGCAAGGGCACCCTGGCGGCGCGTCTCGCTGATCATTTTGGCTATGCCCGGCTTGATTCTGGCAAGCTCTATCGGGCCACCGCCCGGCATCTCCGCGATGGCGGCGGTGATCCAGGCGACCCCGCAGCAGCCGAGGCTGCGGCCCACCAGGTAACCGCCGGAGAGCTCGAGGATCGCGAGCTGGCCAGTGACGAGATTGCCGTGTTGGCCTCACAAATCTCAGCCTATCCGGGGGTTCGGGCCGCCCTTTTGGCCTTTCAGCGGGACTTTGCCGCCCATCCTCCTGGCGGGGCCCCCGGGGCGGTTATCGACGGGCGCGACATCGGCACCGTGGTCTGCCCCGATGCCACGGTGAAGCTCTTTGTCACCGCAAGCCTTGAGATCCGGGCCGAACGCCGCCTTAAGGAGTTGCAGGAGCAGGGCCGAGACAGTATAAAGGCGCGCGTTTTACAGGACATGCGTGAGCGTGACGCCCGTGATCAACAGCGGGCTCAATCTCCCCTGAAGCGGGCGGAGGACGCGCACATTGTGGACACGTCCGGTCTAGACGCGGATCTTGCTTTCAACCACGCCCTTTCGCTGGTCGAGCGCACCCGCCGATAGCCCTGCCCACAAAACGATCCTGAATAAACGCGGTCCCCGCCGGATCGGGGGGCTCGGGCTTTAAGCCCAAGCTCTTTCCAAATCGGGACACGCTATGGTGGCGTGGAAACGGCGCGAAGGAAAACTAGGAGAACCCATGTCCGATACCACCGCCAGTACGGCCAACGCGCCGTACTCGACCGGCGAAATTTTTGCCGACCTACTTGAAGAAGCTTTTGGTAAGGCAGCCCCCGCTGAAGGCAGCGTACTTAAGGGCACAATTATCGCCATTGAAAATGATGACGCCGTCATCGACGTCGGCCTCAAATCTGCGGGACGAGTCTCGCTCAAGGAATTCGGCTCCCCCGGCGTCAAAGCTGAACTGAAAATCGGCGACGTGGTCGAAGTGTTCTTGGAACGCTATGAAGATCGCAACGGCGACACCATGCTCAGCCGGGAAAAGGCACGCCGCGAAGAATCCTGGACCCACTTGGAAGTGGCCCATAAAGAGAATACCCGCGTCGAAGGCACGATCTTCGGCCGCGTCAAAGGCGGCTTTACGGTGGATCTGTCGGGCGCTGTCGCGTTCCTGCCTGGATCCCAGGTCGACATCCGTCCGATCCGCGACGTCAACCACCTAATGGGCAACACCCAAGAATTTCATATCCTCAAGATGGACCGTTCGCGCGGCAACATCGTCGTATCAAGACGCGCGGTATTGGAAGAATCTCGTGCCGAGGCACGAACGGAACTGGTGGCCAACCTCAAGGAAGGCCAAGTGCTCGAGGGTGTCGTTAAAAACATTACCGATTATGGTGCCTTCATTGATCTGGGTGGCGTCGACGGCTTGCTGCACATCACCGATATTTCTTGGCGGCGCATCAATCATCCGAGCGAGATGCTGAACGTCGGCGACACCATCAAGGTGCAGGTGATCCGCTTCAATCCGGAAAATCAGCGCATCAGCCTGGGCATGAAGCAACTTGAAGCCGATCCCTGGGAAGCCATTGAAAACAAGTATCCGGTGGGCGCCCGTCTCAAGGGCCGGGTCACCAACATCACCGATTACGGCGCTTTCGTCGAGTTGGAGCCGGGTGTCGAAGCCCTCGTCCATGTTTCAGAAATGAGCTGGACGAAGAAAAATGTGCACCCTGGCAAGATGGTCTCCACCTCCCAGGAAGTGGAAGTGATGGTGCTCGATGTGGATCCGCAAAAGCGCCGCATTTCCCTTGGTCTCAAGCAATGCATGGAAAACCCTTGGAATGAGTTCGCTGACCGCTTCAAGTCCGGCACTGAGATCGAGGGCGAGATCAAGAACATTACCGAGTTCGGTCTTTTCGTTGGCCTGCCTGGCGATATCGACGGCATGGTCCATCTGTCGGATCTAGACTGGGGCCGCCCCGGCGAAGAAGCCATTCAGGACTTCAACAAAGGCGACATGGTCAAGGTCAAGGTGCTTGACGTTGATGTTGAAAAAGAACGCATCAGCCTCGGCGTCAAACAACTCTCGGCAGATCCGTTCGAGGGAACTGCCAGGGAGCTTAAGAAAGGGGCCGTCGTGACCTGTACGGTCAAGACCGTCACCGAAGGTGGCATTGAGGTCGAAGTGGACGGCGCCATTGGCTTTATTCGCAAGACCGATCTCGCCCGTGAGCGTTCCGAACAGCGCACCGATCGCTTCGCCGTTGGCGAAAAGGTCGATGCCAAGGTGACCCAGGTGGACCGTGCAACGCGCAAGCTCTCCCTGTCGATCAAGGCCCGCGATATCGATGAAGAAAAGCAGGCCATGAAGCAGTATGGGTCATCAGATTCCGGGGCCAGCCTTGGTGATATTCTTGGTGCTGCCCTGAACCGCGCCAATGCCGAAAAGGGTGCCGAGGCGGACGCGGAAAATACCGAAGAAGCTGAAGAGGCCAAAGAAAAGGACGATAAATCCAGTCCTGATTAAGATTGGGGTATGTTGATCTGGGCAAGGGGGCGGCAGATGCCGCCCTCAACCTCAGCCCTCCTTCCACCCCGATAACTGCCCATTCGCGATACCGTTGAGACCGTAACGCCATGTCGCTCGATTCAGATGCCATTATTGACCGCCGCAAACTTAAGCGCCGCTTGAGTATCTGGCGCCTTGTTGCCATTGCAGCAGTTGCCGCCGCCGCATTGGTCTTCATCGCCCGCGAAGATGGCCTGATCCCACGTGATCATATAGCCCGCATCAACATCGAAGGCGTGATCGTCGAAGATGCGGCACGCGGACGGGTTCTGGCCCGGGTCGCCGCCAATGATCGCACCCGTGCTTTGATCGTTATCATCAATAGCCCCGGCGGCACCGTCGTCGGTGGGGAAACGCTCTACCGCCAATTGCGTGACGTAGCCAAACACAAGCCGGTCGTCGCCGTGATGGGAACGCTCGCCACTTCGGGGGGCTACATGACCGCGCTCGGCGCTGATCGTATCTTTGCCCGCGCGGGCACAATTACGGGGTCAATCGGCGTCATCTTGCAATCTACCGATGTGACAGGACTGCTCAAAAAACTCGGCATCGAGGCCGAGGCGATTAAATCCTCCCCCTTGAAGGCCGTGCCCAATCCGTTCGAGCCCCTGACCGAGGAAGGCCGAGCGGCCGCCCGGGACGTGGTCTTAGACATGTACCGTCAATTCGTTGATATGGTGGCCGCTCGGCGCAAAATGACCCCGGCCGAGGCCCAGAAGCTTTCCGATGGGCGTATTTTCACCGGCCGACAAGCGTTGAAAAACCGGCTGATAGACGCCATTGGCGGCGAGAATGAGGCCCGCACCTGGCTGCAATCGGCGCATAAGGTTGCCAAATCCCTCCCGATCCATACCGTCCGAAGCCACGAAAGGTCCGAGGATATGCTCGGCCTGCTGGGGCGGATAGTTGGAAAAACATTGTTTTCTGAAAGACTTACCCTTGACGGGCTGGTGTCTGTTTGGCACCCTGAAAGCTAGTAGGGAAGGCTCTTGCCGATCCTGCGGGCGCCACGGGGGCTGCCCGTCAGCATTGAGCCCGTAACACTGAGATAACCGCATGACAAAATCGGAACTCATTCTGCGCCTTGCCGAGAAAAACCCACATCTCTACCACCGTGATGTAGAGCGCATCGTGACCGCGATTTTTGATGAGATCACCACAGCATTGTCCCGGGGTGACCGGGTAGAGCTCCGGGGTTTCGGCGCCTTTTCGGTCAAACAACGT
>JBLHLO010000091.1:0-8341 GCA_047621105.1 Alphaproteobacteria bacterium | reverse complement strand
AAATCAGCGCCCAACACCTCCGTCTCTATGGCATCGATGCCCCCGAAAACGGCCAATCTTGCAATTTAAACGGCAAGCCCTGGCCCTGTGGCCAAAAGGCGACCAGTGCCTTGGCTGATAAAATCGACCGCACGCCGGTCCGATGCGAAGAGAAAACCCGTGACCGCCAAATGCGGGTCATCGCGATTTGCGCCCTGGATGATTCAGGCGATGTGGACATCAGCGCTTGGATGGTCGAACAGGGCTGGGCGCTGGCTGATCGGCAGAATGCCCAGGATTATGTTCCCCATGAAACCCGCGCCAAAGCTGGTTTGCGCGGCATATGGGCGAGCACGTTCATCCCGCCCTGGAAATGGCGCGCGCAAAGAATTGGCCTCAAAAAATAGAAATAGGTGTTAGCTGATAACCCGCGCCCGGCGCCGTTCGGCCAACACGGCGGGCAGCAAGACGATGGGCAACAGCGTCACCGTGATCGCCATGATCCCCGCCGCCGGCAGGCCAGCCCAGGCGATCAATGGGCCGGTCAGCACCGCCACCGTGACCGCCATGGCACCGGCGCAGGTGTCATTAACGCCAATGGTCCGCCCGCGTTCCGCGGTTTCGGAATGATCGGCAATATAGGCCGTCGTCGCGACATTAGCCGCCGCCCAGCCAATCCCAACTAAGAATGTGCCCAGCGTCACCGACCAATAGGCCTGGGGAAAGGTAACCAGCGCCGCGCCTACCATTGTGACCGCCACGCCGGGATACATCACCCGCTTGCGCCCCAACCGATCCGACAACCAGCCAAGCGGAATGGTGAAGGCGAACATCCCCGCCGAATGAAACATATGTGACAATGCGATCGCGCCCAGCGAATGCCCGTGCTTGTGCAGCACCAGTGAGGTCAGCACCATGATCACCGCCATATTGCCCTGGGCGCCGCAATTACACGCAATGGCAAGGCGGATCGGCAACGGGCGGGTGGCGGCGCGCCAACTATACGGGGCACGCACCTCATCGGCGGCCCGCGGCGGCGGCACGTAGTCGGGATAATAGCGCTCGAGGTTCATGCCGATCTCCTTGGGATCGGGGTGGACAAGCTTGATCAGCACCATGCCCGGTAGGATCATCAGCGGGATAATCAACCAGGGCAGGCCAAGCGGCTGCAAGCCGAAGGAAGACGCATAGGTCTCACTGAAATGCATGATCGGCGGCAAGAACACCAGCCCGGCGAGCGATCCCAGCGCGATATAGCCGAGCGCCTGGCCCCGGCGCTGGGGCGGAAACATGTCGGTCGCGGCAATGCGCAGTTGATGGGACGCATTCATGCCCATGGCAAACACCACCATGCCGCCCGCCATCAAGATCAAGCTGCCGATCTCCATCGCCAGGGCAAGGATGACGGCACCGAATAGCGCCAGGGTGAGCCCCAGCAAGATAGCCGGCTTGCGGCCATAGGCATCCATGATCCTGCCGACCGGATAAGCCACCAGGAAGCGGCTGAGGCCAATCAAGGCGACCGACAAGCCGGCCAGCGCGGCGGAGCTGGTTAGCGACAGCACCATCAGCGGCCCGATGCCATAGGCAAGCTGCATCCCCGCCCCATTGAACGATTGCGACAACGCGAACAGGGTGATGTTGCGCTTAATTAAGGGCGGCGTCGCGAAGGCCACGGGCGATTGGGTTTGCTCATGCATGGGAGTACCAGAAAGGGGAAGCTCCCAAGGTTAAACCATGAATGGACGGTGCCTACAATGGCGAGGCTAGGGTTAAGACTGGGGGCTAAGACGGCTGGGGCCTGTGACTGGGGGGCCGCTCAGGCGCCGCGCGCCCGGTCTATCAAGACCCGCGCATCATCCGGCAACGCATCACCACGCCAGGTGACATGGCCATCAGGCCGCACCAGCACCAGGGGTTTTTCATAGATCGCCGCAGCTTCTGCGTGATCGATATCGACAATTTCCAACGGCACGTTTCGGGATGCGGCGGCGGCGCTCAAGGGCGCAACATTTGTCCCCGGTGATCCAAACCGGAGCAGCACGAACCCAGTCCCGAACAGGTCGAGGGTCGAGCGATCCTCGCCAAGCCAGCAATGAGGCGCCCTTGTGCCCGGCCGGGCCGAGGGCGTGAGCCGCGCCCTGCCTTCCAGCGGCGGGGTACCGTCCGAGACACAAATCGGCGAGCCTTCATAACAGAACTGCGCCTTATACTGATCCGGCGGGCTGAGGCGCCGGGGCAATAGACTATCTTTCGCCACCGCATCGCGGAACCCGGCCACCCCCGGCAGGGCGGCAATGGCGTTGAACATGCCGGTCGACATCTCGATAAATTGCCCGGCGACCGGGCGGCATTCGGTCTCATATGAATCGAGCAGTTTCGACCCGCCCCATCCCTCATAAAGTGCCGACAGCTTCCAGGCGAGGTTGATCGCCTCGCAAATCCCGGTATGCATACCCGAACCGCCGGTCGGCGACATTTCATGGGCCGCGTCCCCGGCGATCAGCACCCGGCCGGCGCGGTAGGAACGGGCCAGAACATCGCGGCGCTCCCACGCTGAAACATCCAAAATTTCATATGCGAAATCACATCCCGCCAGCTTTTGCACATAGGACACCCCGGTCAGGTCCGGCGTCGGGTCATTAAACACCGACAACCGCCAAAGCTCCTTACCATCGATGGCGACCAGTTCCGCCCAGCAGCCATCGTCATCCAGGAACCGGAAGAAACGCGCCCAGCCCTTATCGTGCATATGGGCAAATTCCGGGGAGCGGATGAAGACATTGACGCTGGTGGCAATCTTGCCCGGCCCGTCGCGCTCAATCCCGAGCTGGCGGCGGACCACCCCGCCGGCCCCGTCACAACCGACGAGGTAATCGGCGGTAATAAACTTCTCCTCGCCCGTCCCGGCATCAACCAGCCGCGCCCGGACACCGCTGTCATCCTGCTCAAACGATTCAAGCCGCAAGCCGTAACGCAGCGAGATCCCCGGCACCGATTGCGCTTTCTTGGCCAGGATCGGATCGAAATAGATCTGCGGGCAGGTGGCCGCCCCTTCGGGCGAATAATCGAGCTTGTTCTGGCGCTCCACATAAGACGCGATTTTGAGCCGCGCCAGCTCTTCGCCCACCATGTTCGAGACATAGACAAAGTCGCAGGGGAAGGTCTCCGACCAGACCGCGTAGCGGACCTCCTCGGCGATCCCCCAACGACGGCAAAATTCCATGCCCCGGCTGCTGACGCTGCTCATCCGCGGCACATGAAGTTGACCATCGCCCCGCTCAGCAATGATGCAGTCGATTCCGCGCAAACCCATATCAATCGCCAGGGCCAGGCCGACCGGCCCGGCGCCGGCAATCAGCACCTTTGTTTTTTCTTCCTGAGGCATTTCTATCCTTCACGAAAACGGGGAACGGCAGGGTGAAACTATTATGGGATATCAGACAAAAAATCCAGCCAACGCATAGTTATTTCCCGAACGCCATTTGCCACAATTTATCGAAACTACTGTTAATATTTTCACGGTGGGTACGGAAGCGTGCGTGTTCCGCCCGGCCCGCGTCCCGCGACAGCTCGATTGACCAAAGTCCGGCGATTTCGTTCGGCACTAACGAGTAACGCACATCCATGATGCGCAAGGGACGTTGACTGTCTTGCGCCAGATACCCTTTGCTGAACCAATCGAAACGTCCAATATCCTTAGATTGTTGCGAGTCGGGGTCAAGCCAGGGAAGGTCTCTGGCGAGATTGAGTTTGGGAATTGAGCTGCCGGGAAACACGCGGGGCGTAAAACCCGTACGGACGGCATCGATATAAAATCGCTGCGGCGTTTCGTAAATCGTTTTCCAAACCAATATATTCCCAAATCCCGGCTTCACGTCCAATCGGATGGGCGCATGGCCGCGGTCCGCTGCAATCTGTTTCGCCATATTGAGCGCAGCATTATGTTGTGTAAACGCCGTCACTAAATAAAGACCCGCCCACGCCAATCCAATGCGGGCAAAAACCGGGTTTCGCCGCAACCCCGAAACAATCGCTAAGATTAAAAGGGGCAGCGTAAACAAGGGATCAATGACGGAGACAATGTTCCAGGAAAACCGCTCATTACTAAAGGGCCAAAACAACATTGTGCCGTAGGAGGTCGCCGTATCGAGCACGGCATGCGTTGCATAGCCCAACGTACAAAAGAGCCATGTTTGCAGATACGTAATGTTACTGCGCCGACCCAATATCCAATGAAGGAAGAAGGCGCACAGCAATCCGCCTACCGGGATAAAAATGAGCGAATGGGTGAACTGGCGGTGATATTCCAGAAACATTAATGAATCGCTGGAGGAGCGAATGAGAACGTCCAAATCCGCCGACATCCCGGCGAGGAATCCCAGAGCCCCGGCAACACCAACATGGGATTTTCTGCGCACCGCTTGCGGCAATGCGGCCCCCAACACCCCTTGCGTTAACGGATCCATTTAAAGGCCATGTCTGATGTCAGGTTTTGTAATCAGGATAATGCTGGTCGGCCAAGCGAAGATTCATCTTCCATTCCGGTCCGCCCAAGGGCTGGTTGGGCCGGCGCTGATCCCCCTGGGCCTTGGTATAATCCAGGACATCTTCGGGGATCTCACGAATTTCGGTGCCCAGCGCCATGACCCGCTCCTGCAGCTCGCAAGCGCCGATCAACCGGCGCATGAAGGTGAACGCCTCTCCGATCGTCCGCCCGACGGTAAGCAGCCCGTGATTCCACATGATCATGGCCTTGTGGTTACCGAGGTCCTGCACGATCCTTGGCGCTTCATCGGCCTCGCGCGCGTAGCCTTCGAAACCATGGTAACTGACCTCGCCGTGCAGCATGCAGCCTGTTTGATCGAGGATCTTGAGGCCGCAGCGGGTTGCCGAAATCACCACACCGGCCTGGGGATGGGTGTGGACCACGCAATTGACGTCCGGTTTCTGCTTGAGAATGGCACTGTGGAAATTCAACCCTGCGGGGGCCAATTCGGCCGCACCATCGCTCAGGATATTGCCGTCGAAATCCGCCTTCACCAGGCAAGAGGCGGTAATCTCATGCCAGCCCAACCCGTGCGGATTCATCAGGAAATGATCCGGCGCGCCCGGAACACGTGCGGTGATGTGATTAACCAACCGGTCGTTCCAGCCGAGGTGATAGGCGATGCGGAAGGCGGCGGCCAGATCGACCCGTGCCGCCCATTCTTCTTCACTGACGGCCTGTTTCACCGACCCGCTCCCTGTCTTTTTTGCTTTAGCTTCCGCCATTTTCATTCCCCCCCCTGCCAGTATAAGGAGAGCCTATTATGGGAGATATGACAAAATATCCCAGCCAACTCATGCAGTTAACTGGGAGATTTGGGTGCGGGGGAGCGCGGACATAGCGGCATAAAAGGCAATCAAGACTCCGGCCTGATCAGGCCCGGCTTTGGCCGGGCCCCACTCCCCTAAGGTGACCGAACAATGCCATTAGACGATCCGTATCGGCCACCGGTAGGGGCGGCTTGAGAAGAGAGGCGATATTGGCCTCCAAATGGCCAATATCGCCGGTGCCGAACAGGACGACATCACCGCCGGTCTGGTGGCGGGCAAAACGATATGCGGCATCCATAAGATTATCGGCGCCCCCCTCATGGAGCAGAAAACCAAGCGGCGCGTCGGTTTCGCCGAGCGCTGCCGGCAGGGTGCCTTCTTGTGCCAATGCCTTGATCGACTGCGCCAACTGCGCCGGGTTGGCGACCTGGCAGCGGGCCGGTGCCATGATCAGCGTACCCAGATTACGCGCTTTCGCCCCGGGTAATATATGGGTGCGCGCCCCTTGATTCATCAAATTGAAGGTGACCATGACCACGTCCCAGCAATCGTCGGTCAGCGCCCGCGTCAGTGTGACGTGTTCGGGGTCCTTACCGCCCCATTCAGTAATGCCGAGGAAGCGGAACTTGCCGCGCTCGCGTTCGCGCAACAGCGCCGGCACGAGGACATCGACCGCGTGGTCGTAATCATCCGGCATAACACCGTGGAGGTGAAAGACATCGAGATAATCCGTGCCCAGGGTGCGCAAAGACTCATCAAGCATCTCGACCATTCCAGCAGCGGACGTATCTTGCGAAATATAGTGTTTGGTTGAGACGAGCACGGAATCGCGGGGCACGTCTTTCAGGCCCGCCCCCAAGATCGCTTCGGTGCCGTAATTCTCGGCCGTGTCGAAAAAATTGATCCCAAGATCGATCGCCCGGCGAATCAGGGCAACCGTCTTATCCGCCGAGAGCCCGCCCTTCTGACCAAGGCGGCTGGGGCCACCGGTCCCAAGACCGGCGACGCTCACCTTTAGTCCCGTCCGCCCCAATGTGGTGAATTCCATGTATCCCCCTTGGTGAGTCCCATTAATCGGTCACGTTAATGGGACTCCGGCTTTTAATAAAGGGGGTTGCCCTAATCCCGGGCGATATCCGAAGCCCGCGCCCTCACCCCTCAGGTTCTTCGCCCACGGCTCATCACCCAAAGCGTGGATCAAAATCCGCTCTAGGAACCCTTAAAGACATTTCCACCGAGATCAGGCTAGGTCGAAGCGATCAAGATTCATCACCTTCTTCCACGCGGCGGCGAAGTCGCGCACGAATTTCTGCTGCGCGTCGTCCTGGGCATAGACTTCTGCGAGGGCGCGAAGCTGGGAGTTCGAACCGAAGACGAGGTCGACACGCGTGCCGGTCCACGTCACTTTGCCCGTCCCGCGATCGCGTCCTTCGAAAACATCCTGCGCGTCCGAGGTCGCCTTCCACGCCGTGCCCATGTCGAGCAGGTTGACGAAGAAGTCGTTGGTGAGCTTGCCGGGCCGGTCAGTAAAGACACCGTGCGGGGACTGGCCAAAGTTCGCGCCCAACACGCGCAGGCCACCGACGAGAGCCGTCATCTGGGGCGCCGTCAAGGTCAGCAGTTGCGCCTTGTCGATCAGCAGTTGCTCCGCCGGCACCGTGCACTTGGTTTTGACGTAGTTGCGGAACCCGTCCGCGACCGGTTCGAGCACGGCGAAGGCCTCGACGTCGGTCTGCGCCTGCGACGCATCCGTGCGCCCTGGCGCAAAGGAAACTTCCACGTCGTGCCCGGCATCTTTCGCTGCCTTCTCGACGGCGGCGCAGCCGCCAAGGACGACCAGATCGGCGAGCGACACCTTCTTGCCGCCGGACTTTCCATCAGACTGGGCATCGTTGAACGCCCCCTGGATGCCCTCGAGGGTTTTCAGCACTTTCGCCAATGGGGCGGGCTGATTGACCTCCCAATCCTTCTGCGGCGCGAGGCGGATGCGCGCCCCATTTGCCCCACCGCGCATGTCCGAACCGCGGAAGGTGGACGCCGAGGCCCAAGCGGTTGAGACCAATTCGGAGATGGAAAGCCCTGACGCCAGGATTTTACCCTTGAGGTCGGCGATATCCTGCGCGTCGATCAGGTCATGGTCGAGGGCGGGAAACGGGTCCTGCCAGATCAGCTCTTCTTTGGGCACTTCTGCGCCGAGATAGCGCGCGCGCGGCCCCATGTCGCGGTGCGTCAGTTTGAACCACGCCCGGGCAAAGGCATCGGCGAACGCATCCGGGTTCTCGTGGAACCGCTTCGAGATCGGGCCATAGATCGGGTCCATGCGCATCGCCATGTCGGCGGTGGTCATAATGGTCGTCACCCGTTTCGACGGATCATGCGCCGCCGGCGCGAGGTCCTTCTCATCGGGGCTGATCGGGACCCACTGCCAGGCGCCGGCGGGACTCTTCACCAAGTCCCAATCGTAGCCAAACAGAACATCAAAATAGCCCATGTCCCACTTGGTCGGATTTGAAGTCCAGGCCCCTTCGATGCCGCTGGTGATCGTGTCACCACCCTTGCCGCTGGCGAAGCTGCTCTTCCAGCCGAGGCCCTGCTCTTCGATATCGGCGCCTTCGGGCTCCGGACCGACAAGCGCCGCGTCTCCGGCGCCATGGCATTTGCCGAAGGTGTGCCCGCCGGCGACCAATGCCACCGTCTCTTCGTCGTTCATCGCCATCCGCGCGAAGGTCTCGCGGATGTCGCGGCCCGATTCCAGCACTTTCGGCTCACCGTTCGGTCCTTCCGGGTTGACGTAGATCAAGCCCATCTGAACGGCGGCAAGAGGATTTTCAAGATCCCGGTCGCCGCTGTAACGCTTGTCGCCAAGCCACTCGCTCTCGGCCCCCCAGTAGATGTCCTCTTCGGGCTCCCAGATGTCCGCGCGCCCACCGCCGAAGCCGAAGGTCTTGAAACCCATCGATTCAAGCGCGCAGTTGCCCGCGAGAATCATCAGATCAGCCCAGGATATCTTGTTGCCGTATTTCCGCTTGATCGGCCAGAGCAG
>JBLHLO010000090.1:0-8349 GCA_047621105.1 Alphaproteobacteria bacterium | reverse complement strand
CTCGATATTCACAAAACGACCCGCTTTGATGCTGCCATCGTATTCCTGCGCAGCGGCCTGCATGACGACCACCACAGCACGCGCGGTGCCGGCAACGGAGAGCTTGGCCGTTGAGGCGACTTTTTCAAGGGCCCGATCAATATCCCCTTTGGCGATGCCGAGTGCGGCTTGGATCTCCGACCGGGGCGCTTTCTGAATGGCCAGGTCCAACGTGCGTTTAAGACTGCTACGGAACAGCGCCACACCGAAAGCGGGAAATAATTTCTCGGCCTCATGATAAATTTCCGCCTCGGGATGGGCGAAGTGAAGCGAAGCCTGCTGGAGATCGCGGCCCCCTAAAAGATTGGCACCGGCACGCAAATGTCCCGCCATCATGAGCAACCGAGATGTCAGCGCGATATCGGGGGGCAAGCCGGCGGTGGCGCCCCCTTCACCCCCCTTCACCCCCTTCACCCTGCTGGGCGACCATGATGGGCGTCATCATTACGGGCAGCTGCGGGGTAAACTGTTCTCCCATATTGCCGACGATGGGCACGGACTGGGCGCTGGGCGGCGCCGATACCTAGGCGTCAACGGCTGTCGCGCCACCCAGCACGAAGGCGCCAATGCCAAACCACATATTGTCCTTACGATCCTGCATATACTTAACTCCTTTTGTTGCCGATTAACGGGTACCAGTCTTGAGGCGGTGATAAAGATGCTTCTCTGTATTGCTGATGTAATTACCCCCGCCGCGCTTATCGAACTGCGCAATCTGTATGCCCATGGGTCCTTCCAAGATGGGCGGCGTACGGCGGGTTGGCACGCACGGCTGGTTAAAAACAATACCCAGTTGCTAGCCTCGCCGGCGGCAGATGCGGCGCGACAAAGTCTCTGTGCCACTATTGCGGCCAATGATGTTTTTGCTGCGGCATGCCTGCCCGCGCGTTCCGGCCCGATGCTTTTTCCCGCTATGATTCGGGAATGGAATACGGCCCCCATGTGGATGATGCCCTGATGATGACGGGCGACCAGCGAATGCGTTCCGATATTTCCTTCACCCTCTTTCTTTCTGCGCCAGAGGAATACGACGGCGGGGAACTCATTATTGAAACCGCGGGGGCCGAGCAGCCTTATAAGCTGCCCGCAGGCAGCCTGCTTTTCTATCCGTCCACCGCCCTTCATCGTGTGGCCCCGGTGACTCGCGGTTCGCGCCTGGTCGTCGCATCCTGGATGCAAAGCCATGTGCGCAGCCCGGAACATCGGGAGATTCTATTTGATCTCGACACGGTCAGGCGGGCCCTTTTCCAGGAGAAGGGCAAGAACCGGGAATTCGACCTCATCACCAAAAGCTATGCCAATCTGTTGCGTTTATGGGCGGAGACCTGAGCAGAATTCCAGCACACCCATTCCGGGGATTTAAATGCGAATGCGTCTCACTTACACCTCTAATGGGCTCTAAATCAAGGGCAATATGAGGCCGCCGGGGCCCCATGACCAAAACGGGGATCACCCTTTGAAAACGGCACGAAACGCCCGCTGTTTCTGGTGTCGATGATGGAAATCTCAGTAGGGCGTTCTCCCACCGGGCGATGAGAGATAAAAATTCCTTGCGACTAGCCATCCAACCGCTCGGTGGTGCATAAGGCATCGTGGACATCCTTGCCCCTAAAAATTCCCACGTGGCCATTATTGGCAGCGGCCCCGCCGGGCTGATGGCCGCTGAAGTGATCGCCCGCGCGGGAGTATCCGTGACCGTGTTTGAACGCATGCCCAGCGTCGGGCGTAAGCTTTTAATGGCCGGGCGCGGCGGTTTAAATCTCACCCATTCCGAACCCGCCGATCGTTTCGCTGCGCGCTACGGCGCGGCCGCGGCTTGGATGGGCCCTCTCATCGCCGCCTATCCCCCTAGGGCCCTGATTGACTGGTGTGAGGCCCTGGGGCAACCGACGTTCATTGGCAGTAGCGGTCGTGTCTTTCCGCGCAGCATGAAGGCGAGCCCCCTGCTGCGCGCCTGGGTCCGGCAACTGGACGGCATGGGCGTGCGCTTCGTGACCCGGGCGCAATGGACCGGCTGGAATGCCGCGGGCGCCCTTAGCTTTGCAGACGGCAGCACGCATGCCGTCGACGCGGTCGTGCTCGCTCTTGGGGGCGGCTCATGGCCACGGTTGGGGGCGGATGGTGGCTGGACCACGCTGCTGGATGACATCCAAATGGCCCCGCTCCAGCCCGCCAACTGTGGCTTTATCGTCAACTGGTCCGCGGTATTCCAACAGCGCCATGCCGGCACGCCGTTAAAGCACATCGCCCTATCGTTCGCCGATCAGGTGGTCAAGGGTGAGGCCATGATCACCGCACAAGGGATCGAGGGCGGCGCCGTCTATCAATTGGCGGCGCAACTCCGTGACGCGATTGCCGCCGATGGCACCGCCCTGCTGCACGTCGATCTCCGCCCGGATTTAACCCTTGCCACCCTCACCGAACGACTGGGCAGATTGCGCGGTAGCGCATCTTTATCCAACTTCCTGCGCAAGAATGCGGGTCTGCCCCCGGTTGCCATCGGACTCGTGCAAGAAGCGCTGCACGCAGGCGAAACCAAACCGCTTGCAGTGTTAATCAAGTCTCTCCCATTGCGACTGACCGCGCCCTTTGGATTGGACCGCGCCATCTCCACCGCCGGCGGGATAAGGCTCACGGAGTTGGACGACCGGCTTATGCTGCGCCGCAGACCCGGTGTATTCGCGGCGGGTGAGATGCTGGATTGGGAGGCCCCCACGGGGGGGTATCTCTTGCAGGGCTGCATGGCGACCGGTTTCGCCGCCGGGCGGGGGGGGGTCGACTGGTTGGGGAAGACCGAATCGTAACGTGGCCTATGGGCATAATCACGATAACGGGGAAATGATGAAGCAGGGGGGGAAACGAACCAGCAACTATCATTTTTATAACACATTGAAATTACATATATATTTTTGCCATAAATCATTCGCCGGTCATCAACACAAAGGCCGGGTAGAATAACTCAACGAGCACGGAAGGTTTTCTGTCCCTCGCGGTATTTAATCATCCGGGGAGGCTTGACCCACCTTCCCGAAGTGATCCGGCTGATCCAGAAATCATACTGTTACGATGAGATTCAACATATGAACGACCCATACGAAACCCTCGGCGTAACCCGATCTGCCACCGACAAAGAAATCAAGGATGCGTTCAAAAAACTGGCGCGCAAATTTCATCCTGATCTGCATCCAGAGGACAAATCGGCGGAAGAAAAATTCAAGGCAATCTCGGCTGCCAACGACCTGCTAAAGGACAAGGAAAAACGCCGAAGATTTGATGCCGGCGAGATTGACGCCACCGGCGCCGAGCAGCCAAAGCAGCGGTTCTATCGTGACTTTGCCGATGGGCCCGCCAATGCCTCGCACGCCGCGCAAGACGGGTTTACCAGCAACGAAGAACTGGAAGAATTTCTGGCGCGCGCGTTCGCCGGCCGGGGGCCACAGTCACAAGGCATGTATCGGGCGCGCGGACAGGACGCGAGCTATGTGCTGCCAATCGAGTTCCTGGAGGTGGCAAATGGCGCCTCGCGCAGTATCACGCTGCCCGCGGGCAAGACGCTCCAGGTCACCATCCCCGAGGGGGCCAAGGACCGGCAGATGCTTCGGCTAAAAGGACAGGGTGCCCCCGGCTTCGGTGGAGGGCCGGCCGGGGACGCCTTTGTCGAACTGCATGTCCAGCCACATCCGTTCTTGCATCGTAAGGACGACAACATTCATGCCGATGTCCCTGTTACCCTGAAGGAAGCGGCGCTGGGTGCGCGGATCACCGTGCCGACCATAAGCGGCCCGGTGACGGTCACCGTCCCCAAGTGGTCTAACACCGGGACTGTCCTGCGCCTGCGCGAGAAAGGCATCCGCAACCTCAAGACGGGTCAACGCGGACATCAGTTGATCACCTTGAAGATCGTTCTACCCGAATCTGAGGAACCTGAACTGATGGCGTTCCTCGAAACCTGGCAGCCGAAAGCCCCGCATGATCCGCGCAAGGAGATGCTTTCATGACACCTGTCGATGACCTTATCGCAGCGATAGAGGTTCTGCGTCGCAGCGATCTCGAAGCCTGGATCGATCAGAACCTGGTTAAGCCGCAGCAGGACGCGGAAACGCTATACTTCACGGACATGGAATGTGCGCGAGTCCATCTCATCTGCACTTTACATTACGATCTCGAGATCGACGGGGATGCATTGCCGGTCATGTTGTCACTGATCGATCAGCTCTATGATACCCGACAGCGCTTGTTGTCATTGAGCGCGGCCATCGCGGCACAGGACGAATCCATTCAGGCGGCGATCCTCGCTGCGATGAGGCCGGATGACGACTCTCCCGCAGGCGGCGCTTCGAAAGTCTAATCAGGAGAAAACAAAGTCGCGGCTTCGACTGCATCCCGAGAGTCATCTGGTCTCACCCATCGGCTGGCCAAGAGCGGCCGTGCTTGGCGCCACTCCGGGCTCGAAACCAAGTGCAGATTTTTGTGCTGCCCACGAAGAATGGCCGCCCGCAAGATGCCATGACCCATTGATCAGGGGCTGACCGGTTGATCGGGGGCTGACCGGAGGCGACGACCGCGCCCCATCAACGCGCTTGATATTGAGCCCGGAGTGGCGCCTAGTAATGGCCCGCTGCCGGGCAAGGCAGCCCATCACCCCATCAGGAGCCCACCATGGCCAAGGGTCAGCAACGCAGCAATCGTGAAATCAAGAAGCCCAAGAAGGACAAGCCGAAAGCCGGTGCACAGACGTCATTGCTATCCACTGCGTCACCGAAGAAAAACCCCGTGATACCTGGCAATAAGAAGTAGCCCGGGCCCTTTGGATTGGAACGCGCCAGATTTCAAAACTTTAAGGCATCCAGTACTGTTCTATTTCAGATTACGGACTTCAGAAATCAGCGAGTAATAGCCTATTCACGATTCTCAGTCTTCGCAGCTATGGATCTCGACGGTGATATGTTTGATCCCAAGATTGCTAGGTATCAAGGATTTGTAATGGTCTGGCGCTTTCGGCTCGTGAGTAACAACTGCCAGGGCCGCCGCGTAAATGCCTGGGCCTATCGACCAAACATGGAAGTCCGCCAGGCTGTTATCCGCGGCGCCCTCTATTGCCGCCCTGACACCCTCTCTTATATCGGGGTGGACTGAACGATCGAGCAGCACTTTGCTGCTGTCGCGAATAAGCCCCCAGGACCAAATTGCTATCAAGCCCGCCCCCGCGATACCCATGATCGGGTCAAGCCAAACCTGCCCCCAATAGGCACCAGCACCCAGCGCAATAATTGCGAGGACTGATGTCAACGCATCTGCAATCACATGCAGATAGGCGGAACGCAGGTTATGGTCTTCGTGATGTTCGTTTTTTTTGGAAGCGCCGTGATGATGGTCATGGTCGTGTGAATGGGTCTCTCCACCACCAGACTGAAGAATCAAGGCGCAGCCCACATTCACGATGAGTCCAAGCGTTGCCACCACTATGGCCCATTCGAAATCTATTGCCCGTGGAGCATACAAGCGATTCACACTCTCCCAGGCCATTCCTATGGCCGGAACAAGCAAAAGAAGGGCTCCCGTGTAGCCGCTTAGAGAGGCAATCTTGCCGGTCCCCAGTACGTAGCTCGGATGACCGGCCTTGCGACGCATCCAAAGATAAGCGAAGGCGCTGATAGATAGCGCAAGGGCATGGGACCCCATGTGCAAGCCATCGGCGAGCAGTGCCATGGAACCGAAGGCAAGACCCGCCATTATTTCGACGGCCATTGTTACGGTGGTAATCACAACAACCTGACGTGTTCTGTGCTCGGCAGACCGTTTTTTGTGCAGGCCGAAACTGTGATCATGCCGCCAGGGCTCGAGAGAACGCGCGCCGGTCTGATGCATCGAAAATATCCTTTCTTTGCCTTGCACTGCCAATCGCGTCTTCAATGCGTTTGTCCTCTGTGTCTTCCCAGGCCCCTCTGATTTTATCGGGTGATTGCCACCGCTTGATAACCATCTTCATTCTTCCAGAAGGGTTCCTTGGTTGCTGATATTGGCCATGGTGATAGTCGAGATTGGCATTGGCATCATCAACGCTGAACGTAACGTTCGTGTCGTTGACCTTAACCGACAGGTCCCGCGCCTCTCGGCCACCTATGGAAGGCTTCATACCGCAACGTTCCAGTGCGGTAAAAATGGCGTTGATCACCTTGAGACGCCGTTTCTCAAACGGTGAATCGAATTGCGGTTTGTCCCAACTGGAGACATATGTTTCGGTCGCTACTTTTTTCCGCCGTTCTTCATCAGCCTGGAGCAGCTTTGCAATCAGGCGGTGAGGCCGGCTCAGGAGGCTCGGGATCGTGACGTGTCCGACGCGGGCCCGCGCTTCGGCTGTCACCTCTTCAAGGTTCTGATCGAAGACGGCTGGGGTTGGCGTCGCTTCCAAAATTTCCTCCTTGGAAGGAGAATTGCGGTACCACCAGTTATTGCCGGCACCGACGCACACTTCGTCCAACATGCCGGGTCCGCGGTGCGGCAGTGGACGACGCTTTACCCTTTTGCCCACTTTCAGCTTTGCCCAATAGCCGCGCTCGGGTACCGGGATATCGTAACGTCGGCAGGCTTTCGATAGGCCAACATCGGAAACACTGTATCGGGTCGCCAGAGTCTTTCTCGGTTCGGACCAGACAAGTTCGTAAAGTTCCCCACGAGTGAAGCGGTGTGCCATGACATCCTCCCAGCAGTTTTGGGAAAGAATTCCACCTACCAAGAGATGGGGTGCGTTTCCCACAAGGCAGATTATGTGTGAATGAGGCTTCACAAGACTGAACTATTCTCACGTCATCTCCACTGATCAACGTCACCTTGATGCAAAAGCTCCATTTGATCAGGCCTGACGATTTCACTCCATTCGTCAAGAACCGCAGGATCATCATTGGCAGCTGAATTCACCCGGATGCTGACGGGCCAGGCCTTCATTTCGCTGGCCGGGAATGGCCGAAGAAGCTGTTCGACCTGCCGGGTTGGCAGATCCTCCTCGCCCAACCACTTGCCATAATCATCTGGCGCAAGAATTACGGGCATGCGTTCGTGAACCGGCCTAACTGTTTCGTTGGCATCCGTCAGCACGATCGTGAAAGATTCGATCTCATCTCCTTGGGGGCCCATCCATTGATCCCATAACCCAGCAAACGCCAGGGGCTCCCCTGATGCCGATGTGAAGTACCACGGCTGCTTCCCCCCAGGGATTGTTTGCCATTCAAAGAAGCCCGATGCGGGAACGAGGCAGCGCCGATGCCTAAATGGTCCTCTATAGGCTGGCTTGGATGACACGGTTTCTGAACGGGCATTGATCATAGTAAATCGGGGGTCAGGCCCCTTCGACCATGAGGGCACTAGTCCCCAGCGGGCTAATGCCAACTCACGTTGGTCTGAATGTGCTCGCCGCACTATGGGTAAGGGCTGTGTTGGCGCCGCATTGTAACGAGCGGGAAAGTTCGGAAGTGCCCCAATCGCTTTATAGAGCTTCGCCAATACGCTTGGCGGCTGCGTAATGGCGTACCGACCACACATTATTCCAAAACCACCTGGTTTCTATTCGAGACGTTCATTCTTGGAAAAGTCGTAATCAGGGCCTGACTCACAGGCATATTTCCAAGAAATGGCACTTTTATCCCGCTTGGGATCGAAGACCCAATCTAGGAACTTTAACTCAGCGGCTATTCCAGCTTCAGCCTGTTCACCGCGATAGCGGCCAGGCATCGTGTCATTAAGCCAACCGTGTGGGGCTCCCTTAAAGACATGGATTTCGTATGATTTCTTATTGTCCTCAAGACAATTCCGAAAGCGACGAACATCGTCTAGAGAAATGATGTGGTCAGCTTCGCCGAATGACCCAAATACTGGACAATCAATATCCGCAATGACGTCTTCTAGCGCCCTTGGCTGGCGTTCAGTTACCTCCCATTCGCGCTTCGAAGCCGCACCATACCAAACCAGAGCCGCAGAGATCGGGCGATCTACCGCGAGGACGAGCGGGTGCCGCCCCGTCTGACAGACCCCCTTAACCGCCACTTTGGAAGTATCTGCTCCCTCAATGCCGTCAAGAGCATCAATAGCGGCAGAAAGATCACGAACCGCGTCAGGATCGCTAATGTCACAACGAGCATCGCCCGCATGTAGCGCGTCCTGATCGGGATGTCGGAAAAAGACATCTGGAGCAATGCAAACATAGCCGTCTCCGGCAAAGCGCTGGGCAAGGTCTTTCGTATGCTGAACGAGACCATAGCGTTCGTGCATGAGGACCACGCAGGGCCGTTTCCCGTCACCCTTCGGCCGCGCAAC
>JBLHLO010000089.1:0-8353 GCA_047621105.1 Alphaproteobacteria bacterium | reverse complement strand
TTGTGCCCAGACCGCATCATCAAGGTCGCCATCAAGGCCGGGCAGCAGCACGCAGCCCCGCTCCAGCCCGGCAACGGTGGCCAGCAGATCAGCTGTCGCCGGAATTGAACCGGTCGAACCGGCGGCGATAACCCAACCATCGGGCGGATTCTCAGCCCAGGATGCCGCCTGGGCGGCGAGCAGCCGGTCGCGGCGGGTGGCCGGGCCAATCGCGCCTTCTTCCGCCAGAACGGCAGGCCAATGCTCACTGACGATCTTGAGGAAGGCGAGCACCTCACCCCAATGCCGGGCGAGAGATTCTTCGGTGGGCGCCAGCGCCGCCAATGAGTCAAAACCGATCCGTTCGGTTTCCATTTGATCAAGCAGTCGCGCAAGTTCGGCCGCCAGTTCCACTGCCTGGCCAGGATCTGCCACCTCCCAGCGGGCACCGCCAAAATGAAGAACCAGCTGCGCCAACAACAATTGACGGCGCAACCCGCCAATCACCGGCGGCAAGGACCCCGCTGCCGGGCCGTTTGGCGCGCTACCGGTCGCGGGATCGGGGGCCAGGGCCAATTCATCCTCGTCAAGATCGCCCAGCGGCATCATGCGCGGGAGCAACAACGAGCGCCCGTCGGTAACCCTGAGAAAAGCCTCACGCAGGGAACGGACCGCACGCCGGGTCGGCAGCAAGACCGTGGCCCGGGCAAGTGCCAGAGGATCACCGTCATGACCATCATGCCCCTGATCACCCAGCCGCGCGATCAGACCCCGGGCCAGGGCATCAACGAAAGGAATGCCGGGAGCGATGGCATACAGGCGCGGCGCGCCTGTGCTCACGGCGTATCGTCCGGCGGCGCCAGCGCCGCCTCAGCCAATTGAAGACCCCGGGCATCACCAACATGGTACCAACGCCCGTCATGAACCAGCCCGTAAAGCCGCCCATGATCAATGGCGCGATCAAAAAAGAGGTTGAGCGAAAAGGCCCCGGCGGGGTGATTGGCGATCACCCGAGGGTGTAAAATTTGCACCCCGGTGTAAACGTATGGCGCAGCGGTCGCACTGCCACGCCGGGTCAACCGGCCATCACGGGCCAAATAGAAATCGCCCTTGCCATCGTAGCCGGTGGCGCCGTCGACCGGCATCAACAGCAGCAAGCCATCCATGCCGGCATGGTCATACGCATCGGCAAGCCGCACCAGCGCGGATGCTTGGGCCCCGTCCTGCCACAGAATATCGGCATTGACCGAGAAAAACGGATCACGCCCCAGCAATGGCAAAGCCTTGGCAAGGCCGCCGCCGGTGTCAAGCAAACCGCGTTCGGGTGACATACGGATGGCGGGGGTTTTGCGATCGGCGAGATGCGCTTCGATCATGTGGCCAAGGTAATGGGTGTTTACCACGCAATCGGCCACGCCCGCCGCCGCCAAAGCGTCGAGCACACGATCAATCATGGCGCGCCCGGCCACCGGCACCAAGGGCTTGGGCAGGGTATCGGTGATCGGCCGCAAGCGCAGCCCCCGGCCTGCGGCAAGAACCATCGCCTTCGTCAGCATTGGGGCGCCATCATTCATGATGTCTCCTTTGGAACCGTAGGTACCGCGCGCGCATCCCGGGGCACGACCGCATCGAACCAAGCCGCGAGGGGACCAAGCGCAGGGTGGGCAAGATCACCTTCCAAGTGCCGCCATACCCTTGGGATCATAGCAAGATAACGATGCTTACCATCGCGGAGGGCGAGCCGTGTGAAAATACCGATGATCTTAGCGTTGCGGGCGGCGGCGAGGACGGCGGCGGCAACGGCAAAATCCTCAGGCTCAGGGATAGCGCGGGCGGCAAAATAACGTGCCTCGGCCCGTGCCGCGACATCCGGGCCGAGATCACGGCGCGCGTCCTCTATCAGCGAAATTAAATCATAGGCCGGATGACCGGCAACCGCGTCCTGAAAGTCAAGTAACCCACAAGACACAATGCCCTTCCGTCCCTTGAGCAACATCAGGTTATCGACGTGATAATCGCGCAGCACCAGGGTCCGCGCCCCGGTTTCGGCAGGTGCCAAGGCCAACCCCATCAAGGCAAGGTAATCTTCCCGTTCGGTTGGGCCCGTGGCTTGGCCCCGCAACGCCGGCAGATACCAATCGGTAAACAATGCGGCTTCGTCCAATAACCGCTGCCGATCATATACCGGCAACCAGCCTGGCGCGGCCTGATCGGCTGGGTGTTCATGCAGTGCCGCCAATACATCAATGGCAAGATCATATAGCGCGTGTTCTTCGGTACCCACATTGAGCAGACGGGTGAATGTGTCATCGCCGAAATCTTCAATCAGCAACAAGCCTGCAGTGGCGTCTTCGGCGATCACCACAGGCGCCGAAAGACCTAGGGCCACAAGATGGCGCGCAACACGCAGCCAAGGCCGCACATCTTCATGTTCAGGCGGCGCGTCCATGATCAACGCCGGGCGCGGGCCACCGCCTAACCGCCCGTAACGACGAAACGATGCATCCGCGGCGAGCCAATCGAGGGCAGCCTTGGCAAAGCCCGAGGTGCTCAGAAAATCCTGAATGACGCCGGCACGATCCCCGGGCGGCCGGGTCTCACCCGCCATTATACCGCCCCTGGTTGAGCAGGGGGATCAACCGTTTCCCCAAGCGCCGCGGCGAGCCCCAGACCACGTGGCCCACATCCTCTAATATGCGCTTTTCGCGTGCCATCGATTGTACGCGTAAAGCCAATTTCAAGCCGATCGCCCGGCAAGTACGGGCCGAGCCGTTCAGGCCATTCGATCAGTGACACGGCGTCATTGAAAGCTTCCTCAATGGCAAGCTCCAGCGCGTCCTCAGGCCGGTCCAGACGGTAAAGATCGAAATGCCAGACCGTGAGCGGTCCTGCGTCATAAACCTGAACCAGGGTGTAGGTCGGGCTCGGCACCTCACCCGGTACGGGCACCCCGGCACGGACCGAGAGCGCCTCAATCAGAAAGCGGGCAAAGGCGGTCTTGCCGGTCCCAAGCGCCCCGCCAAGCGCCACGACGTCGCCCCGGTCGAGATGCACCGCCAGCGCCCGCGCCAGGGCACGGGTGTCGTCCAGATCAGCCAAAGGCCGTTCAATCAGGGGTTCCAACCGCTCCATCACGTCCTTGGTTGTAGCTCCCGCGGGGGGGCTGAACAAGGGCTAGACACGCGCTGGGCCCGCGCTGGACTCATGTAAGTCGCCCGCCAACAACCTGGAAGCTTGCGCGGGCCGGGTCTGCCGATATGTTAGGATCAAAAGAAGGATCGAGAATTAGGTATGAGCACATATTTTACAAGCACCGCACCGGGGGCTAGCCATGACACCGACGTCGCCATCATCGGCGCCGGGCCTTGCGGGCTATTTGCTGTCTTTGAATGCGGCATGCTGAAGATGCGCTGTCACGTTATCGACGTCCTGGATGGGGCTGGCGGGCAATGTGTCGCGCTCTATCCCGAAAAGCCGATCTTTGACATCCCCGCCTGGCCCGAAATCAACGCCAATGAACTGATTGCCAAACTGGGTGAACAGGCCGCCCCATTCGCCCCCGCCTATCATTTTGGTCAAAGCGTCATACAAGTGGCAGATGGCGCGGACGGTGGTTTTATCCTGACCACATCGGCGGGCACCACGATTACGGCGCGGGCGGTGATCGTCGCCGGCGGGGTTGGCGCGTTCGGGCCCAACCGGCCGCCCCTCGATGGGCTTAAAGCCTATGAAGGCAAAAGCGTGTTTTACATGGTCACGCGGCGTGAAGATTTCAGCGGCAAACGTGTGGTGATTGCCGGCGGCGGGGATTCAGCCGTTGATTGGGCCCTGTCACTGGCATCTCTGGCGGAAAAAATTTATGTCGTCCACCGTCGGGATAAGTTCCGTGCGGCCCCCGAAAATGTCGAACGCATGAAGCAGCTTGCCCAAACCGGCAATGTGGAAATGGTCATCCCCTATCAGTTGGCGGCGCTCGAAGGTGCAGACGGCGCCCTCAGCGGCGTGGTCGTTTCATCCTTAAAAGGGGATAAACGGCGGCTGGATGCCGACCGGTTACTGCCCTTCTTTGGATTGGCAACCCAGCTTGGGCCGATTGCCGATTGGGGACTGGACATTGACAACGGACGCGTCACCGTCCAGCCCGCCAATATGGGATCAAGCCGTCCCGGTATTTTCGCCATCGGCGACATCGCGCATTACCCAGGCAAACTCAAACTGATCTTGACCGGTTTTGCCGAAGCCGCCGCCGCCGCCCACGCCGCGTTTGAACATGTTCATCCGGGCGAAGCTTTGCATTTTGAATATTCGACGACCAAAGGCGTGCCAGGAGCCTAACCGGCACCAACACCCAAGGGGTCATCAAAGGCCGGCGTCTGGGCCTTCATCCTGCGGCGAAGCCGGCAGAAACATGCGAACCGTGGTGCCCTGGCCCAGCACTGATTCAAGGCTTAAACGCCCTCCATGTAGATCGACGAAGCTCTTGACCAGGGCGAGGCCAAGGCCAACCCCGCCATGGCCCTCACCATTACCACCGCGCTCAAACGTTTCAAAAACCCGCTGCTGATCTTCGGCCGCGATCCCGGCCCCGGTGTCGGTGACTGTAATTTCCACGCCGTCGCCGGCGCGCGCGGCGCTTAAAGTAATACGCCCGCCAGGCGGTGTATGCTTAACCGAGTTTGAAATCAGGTTGAATATTGCCTGTTTGATGCGCCGTTCATCGGCGACGAATGAACCAACATCATCTCGGCAATCGAGCTCCAGCGCCAAATCGCTCTTGCGGATGCGTTCACGCGACAATGTTACTACTGAATTGAGCATGGCGCCCACATTGGTAGACGACACATCAAGTTCCATCTGCCCAGATTCGATTGAGGCAAGGTCAAGTATATCGTCGATCAACGCAAGAAGCTGTTGCGATGCTTCCAGCACTCCACGGGTGTATTCCGACTGACGATTATTGAGGGTGCCAAAATACTGGTTCGTGAGAATTTCGGTAAAGCCAATGATCGTGTTGAGCGGCGTGCGTAATTCATAAGATACATTGGTGATGAATTCCGATTTCAGACGGTCCGCTTCCAAAAGCGCTTCATTCCGTTCCCTCAGCGCGCGATGGACAGCAACTGAATCAGTGACGTCAATATAGGTGAACAACATGGCGCCATCGGGCAATGGGACGGCCGCATAATCAAGGATCGATCCGTCAGCACGCTCAAAGCGGCTGCCCCGCGCAGCCCGGTCGGCACCATTGGCAATCAAAAGATCACGGAAACTTTCCCAGTCGCCTTCATAGGCAAATAGATCACGGGCAGCGTCGAGCACGTCGCCCATGCGCGGCTCGCCCTCGAGAAGATCAGGATCAAGCCGCCAGATGCGGGCGAAAGCCGGGTTAAATAATTTAAGCCGGCCATCGGCACCGTAGACGGCAACGCCTTCGTGCAGATTGTTGAGCGTTTCCGATTGCACGGCAATCAAGGTGTTGTAAGACCGTTCCAAGGTCAAACTGTCGGTCACATCTTCAGACGTGAACATAAGTCCACCGAGAGGATGAGGGCTGATGACGAGACGCATAACGTGCTCGTTGGGGAGATGCACCAGTTCTTCATGGGTATCGATCAGCGACGTATAGAGATCCATACGCTGCCGCTTGTAATCCTGGAAATCAGGCTGCTCGGGATACAGACGCCGGGCACGGAGATCTTCTATCACTTCGCCATGGGTCGGACTTTCGCGGAGCCAATCAGGATCGAGCGACCACATAGCGGCAAAAGCCACATTGAAAAATTGCACGCGGGTATCGGGGCCATAAATGACAATGCCGGTCCCGAGCTTTTCCAGAACCTCGGCATGGGCGGCCATATGGCGAGCAAGTTCACTGCGCGAATCATCGCTTTCAGTGAGATCCACGGCAAGCCCGGCAACGCGCCAAGATTGGCCTTCACCGGTCAGGGGAAATTCCGAAATTTCAAACATGCGCCGCTCGCCATCAACGACAATGTGGTGCCGGCGTGTCCTGGACTCCCCTGCGGCGAGGGCTTCTTCTGCAAGGCGCCGGTTCCAACCTGCTGGCGTCGGGGCGATTTCCTTGCCTGCGGCGATGGCAGCGGCAGGCACAACCTCCTCCACCGCGCGGGCGTAAGCGCGGTTGCAATAAACGATGGCAAGATCAGGCCCACGCACCCAGACCGGCACAGAGAGCCCATCGAAGACATGACGCATGGACGCATTATGTTCGGTCAAACTAGTGACGCTTTCCATCAGGCGGCTTGCTTCGCGTATCGCATCGGTAACATCGCGGAACCAGACAATATCAGCCGCCGGGGCATCGGGCGTTATTGCCATGCGTCTACCGCGCGCTTCGAAGATGCGCCGACCATCGGTCGTTTCAACCCGCAAGGAAAATCCGGTCCCGGTTCCGCGCAAACGGCTGACCGCTTCACTGAGTTCGGCGGCATGGGTCGGCAGCAATAGTGCAGTGGCATCACTGAAACGGCCAAATGCATCGGCTGCCACAGTAAACATTTGGGTCAGTGCCCCGCCACCTGCGCCCTCATTTTCACTGTTTCCACCAGCGCTGGCATTGTTGGATGCGCCCATGGGCCAGACCCAAAACCCAGCCGGCGCCGTCGCCAGAACCGCGCCTTGACGTTCAACAAGGGCGTGCGCACCCGCCAAGGTCCGGCGGGTATGGCGCAACTGACGCCAATGGCTGAACGCCAGCACCCCCGCTGCCACCAGGGCAAATCCCAGCGCCGCCGCCGCCACCTGCAGGACTTGGGCTTCTGTGATGGTATCGAGCAATGGTAACGGCAAGAAAGCGGAAGATGTTGTTGGAGGCGAGCAAACCCGGCGTCCAGCAAAGGGCCGGGAGTCACATCCCGGAGTAAGCCGGGGCACGATCAGGAGCGAACGCAACACGGCGGAATCCTACGCTGCCATGAGCCCGGCCACAAGACATGGCCCGGGATAGCCGCAGGGATACAAATCTAGACGGCGGAGATCAGTAACGATAGTGCTCTGGCTTGAAAGGGCCTGCCACCGGCACGCTGATGTAATCGGCTTGGGCTTGGCTCAGTTCGGTCAGATGCACCCCGACATGATTGAGATGCAGATATGCAACCTTTTCATCGAGCTGCTTGGGCAGGAAATAGACCTCATTTTCGTAAGCCGTATGGTTCTTCCACAATTCCATCTGAGCCATCACCTGATTGGTAAATGAGAAGCTCATGACGAAGCTTGGATGGCCGGTCGCGCATCCCAGGTTTACCAGGCGGCCCTCGGCCAGAACGATCAAGCGCTTGCCGTCAGGCATAGTGACTTCATGGACCTGCGGCTTGATTTCATCCCAAGACATGTTCTTGAGCGCCGCAATCTGAATCTCACTATCAAAGTGGCCAATGTTGCAGACAATGGCACGGTCCTTCATGGCACGCATATGCTCAATGGTGATGATGTCGACATTACCCGTCGCGGTGACGAACAAATCCCCCAAAGGCGCGGCTTCATCCATGGTCATCACCTGATGGCCCTCCATGGCTGCCTGCAGGGCGCAGATCGGATCGACCTCGGTGACGATGACGCGTGCACCTTGGCCGGATAGGGCTGCAGAACAGCCTTTGCCGACATCGCCGTAACCGGCGACTACCGCGGTCTTGCCGCCAAGCATGACGTCGGTGGCCCGCTTAATGCCGTCGATCAGGCTTTCGCGGCAACCGTAAAGATTGTCAAACTTCGACTTGGTGACCGAATCATTGACATTGATGGCCGGCGCCTTCAGTTCATTACGTTTTTGCATTTCGACCAGGCGGATGACGCCGGTGGTGGTTTCCTCCGAAATGCCTTTCACGTCGTTTAGGAGCTCTGGAAATTCATCGTGCATGATCTTGGTGAGGTCACCACCGTCATCAAGAATCATGTTGGGAGTCCATCCGTCGGGACCCTTGATGGTTTGTTCGATACACCAGACGGCTTCTTCTTCCGTTTCCCCCTTCCAGGCAAACACCGGAATCCCGGCCGCGGCGATGGCGGCGGCAGCTTGGTCTTGAGTCGAAAAAATGTTACACGACGACCAGCGCACGGTCGCACCTAGATGGGTAAGCGTTTCGATCAACACCGCTGTCTGAATGGTCATATGCAGGCAGCCCGCAATACGCGCGCCCCTTAAGGGCTGGGACGCACCAAATTCTTCGCGCAGTGCCATCAGGCCCGGCATCTCGGTTTCGGCGATGGATACTTCCTTACGGCCCCATTTGGCGAGTGAGATATCGGCTACCTTGTAATCGGTTTGGGCAGCGGCGGGGGAGGTCTTGGCGTTCACTGGGCATCTCCTATGGGAACGGGCGATATGGAGTGGGTGCGATCGGATGCTGGGCAATAT
>JBLHLO010000088.1:0-8406 GCA_047621105.1 Alphaproteobacteria bacterium | reverse complement strand
TTCTGGTACAGATCGGCCAGAAGAAGGATCCGGGATTCACTCATGTGCCGTTGCTGACCGATTTTGCCACCGATGCGTCGAGCCGCGAAATTCTTAAGTTGTTCTCCGACGAGGTCGAGATCGGTCGGCCCTTTGTCGCGCCGCCAGGCGTGCCGGCGGACCGGGTCGCCGCCCTACGTGCCAGCTTCGATGCCACCATGAAGGATCCAGCCCTGCTGGCCGATGCGAAGAAGTCGCGCCTTGATATCATGCCCACGTCGGGTGCGGTGCTGCAGTCGCTTGTGGCGAATATCATCAATGCCGACGATGCGTTGATCACGCGGGTCAAGGCTGCGCTGGAAAGCAATCAGACCATCGCCGGTAAGGTTAAGGGCGGCGACAAGGGCAAGAAAAAGAAGAAAAAGAAGAAAAAGAAAAAGCCCGCGGGTAATTAGCCCGGCGCTCAAGGTTAAGACCGCAACACTTTTATTTAGAAGAAAGGTGACGACATGTTCGCCCAGATCAACCATATGGCCATGGCCAGTACGATGTACCCCTTTGTCGGACGCTTCTATGAGGCGGTGTTCGGTCTCAAGTGTTCGGTCCATCGCCCCTATCACGGCGTTGTCTATTCTGACGGTTACGCCGGGCTAAACATCAATCCCCGGCGTGACGGGACCAACGGCGGGATCGATCATTTTGGCTTCGTCGTGGACGATATCGATCAGGTGCTGGTGCGTCTTGAGAAGAAATGGCCCGGTGCGAAGATCGTCAAGCGGCCGTCGACGCGGCCGTTCGCTGCCTACTCCGGCCACGATCCCGACGGAAATATCTTCGATCTGGCCCAGAAAAAAGACGACACCAGGTCCAATATGTATGCCCAGGCGGCGGCGGAATCGTGGAATCAGGATTGCTACCTCAATAAATTTGCCATCCGCACGCTCAACGTAGACAAGGTGGCGGATTTCTACATGGATGTTTTCGAATTGCAGCCGACCAACAAGGAATCTGAGTTGCCGGCAAAGCACCTGAGCGACGGGCGGGTCTGTCTGAGCCTGATGCCCTGGAGCATCGACCTGTTCGAGGGCATGGCGATCAAGCGCCAGGGGCCCGATCACATCGGCTTCAAGGTCGAAAGCATCGCGGCGGTAAAGGCGGAAGTTCAGAAGGCCCAGGATTGGAACCAATATCTGACGCCGGTGCAACTGGGCGGCAGCAAGGAAGCCGAGACCCGCAAGGCGCTGCTCGCCCGTGCCGCGACCGGCAGTTATCAACTGGCCGATCCCGACGGCAATTGGATTGATATCGAGGAATAGGGCGCCCAACCGGGAGCACAAGACGATACTGGCCCCCTAACGCGGGCCGGGAATGAAATTAGGAGCGAAAAATGTCGAGAATACCAGTGCTGGAACGAGACGAGATGGATGCCGAGCAGCAGCGGGTCCATGACGCAATCTCTGCGACGCCAGCAGGACGGGGACGGGTTGGCCATGGGCCGGCGATCGGCTTTGCCTATTCGCCGAGCCTGTGGGAGTGCCACAACGCAACGAGTACGCATCAAGCAAACTGCTCCTTGACGCCCGTGCAGGTCCGCATCGTGTCGCTAATGACGGTGCGCCACTGGAAGGCCGCCTATCCGTGGAGTGCCCAGGCCCGTTCGGCAAAGAACGCCGGTGTCGATCAGGCTGTGATCGAGGCCATCAACGCGGGTGAGCAACCGGATTTCACCGACAGCGCGGATAAAATTGTGCATGCGGTCGCACGCGAGCTTTTGGGGACTGGGACGCTCGGCGATGAACTTTTCAAGTCTGCCAAAACGACCATTGGCTATCGGTGCCTCGCCGACGTGGTCGGCGTGATCAGCCATTTTAGCGGGACGGCGATGATGGCCAATGTCGCCGGCGCCGAACCGCCAGCGGACGCGGCCTCGAAGATCAAAACTTAAGCGCGACGTTTATCGATGCTAACGCGCGTTGGCCAATGGTCGGTTTGTGGCCCAAAGCGGATATTTTAGGCAGCATCAAACCTTGCCTTGTTTTCAGCTATCCACTTTTCCATGTCTTCCTTGGTCTTACTGGAGTCATTCATGACATTAGCAAGAGCCTCCATATAATGGGGGCGTAGGGCATTCATCCAGTCTTCGAATGTCTCACCTGCCGCCGTTGCTGCGCATAAATCACATTTAAGCGTTTTCATGATATTTCCCCAAGAAAGTGTAGAAGCACAGGCGCTACCGTGACATTGGGTTCCTCGTCCACCCGCCGGCGGGACGGCTGATCTTGAACGAAGGTAAACCAGGAATGCCCCGCCCCTGGAATGGGCAGGGATTCTGATACAGCCCCCTTATCGCGTAGCGCGGAAAGAAAGCGTTCCGATTGGACATGAGGGACTCTCGTGTCCTGATCGCCGTAGATGATGAGGTATTTGGCTGTCGGTTTGCCGGGCAGTTTTTGCAATCGATGTAGGGGAGAGAAACCCTCGTAATCCTCTTTCATCTCTCCGTAAGGCTTTCCCATCAGCTCAACGACGGGATCATTGGGCCGTTTCGGCGGCTGCGTTGTGCGCCACCAATCGGGTAGATCGTAAATGCCGTAGACTCCCACCACGGCGCGAATGTGATGTGCTGTCTTTTCATGGAGCGAGAGCATCGCCGCCATATGGCCGCCAGCCGAATCGCCGATGGTCGCAATGCGCGATGGGTCGATCTGCAGTGAGGATGCGTTTCCGATCAGCCAATCCAATGAAAGGCAGACATCTTCCCACACGCCAGGCCAAGCCGGACTGACCTGACTCGTGAGCCGGTAATCCACGGCAACAACGGCATAACCCCTTTCCGCAAGCCAGGGGCCCCAACTCTCGTACTGTCTTTGGGAGCCATGCTGCCAAGCGCCGCCGTGGAAACACAGGAGAGCCGGGTGCGGCCCATTCCCCGTGGGCAGATAGATATCGAGGCAAAGATTTTCCCGCGGCCCACCCCCGTAAGGCACATCGAGGCGGATCTGGACGCGTGTATTGTTATTCATATCTCTGGCCTTTGAAAGCAATCAACGGAAATGCAGTTCGTCCTCGACCATTTGGTCGTGCTTTTCCATTTCCGGGCCATCGTAGGGCGTGCCGACGGTCATGGTCTCATAAGCGGCAACGAACATGTGTCCATAGGGCGGACCTGAATATTTCTGATAGGGGGCGCCGCAATATTGCACCGGCTTGACGCGATCCCACAGGATATAGCCCCGGTCATCGACGCAGTCCGAATCTACTGAGGCAGCCACGCAATTGCCGACGATGGTGACGCGGTCGCCCCATTCCTTCATCCATTCCACCTCACATTCGAAATGACGATGACATTCGACGATACGCGGCGGCTTGATCACCGTGGCGGGGAGGGAGGTGAACCCGGCTTTTTCCAGTTCATTGACGCCACGTTCAAACGGCAGGCCGAGGATGCAGGCCTTCTCAAGAATCTCCCTGTCGAAAGACGGCAGGTTGATGGTGAACTGTTTTGTTTCCTGAATATTTTTATAGGTGTCTTTGTACAGGCTGGTGGTGAAGGCGATATGCACCGGGTCATGGACGACACGCACACAGGTGGCGAAGGTTGCCGCATTGACGTTGTCTTGGGCATCGACGGTAGTAATGATGGCCAACTGGCCGACATTGGCGAACAGACGATCCCAGGTTTCACGTTCGGGATTTATTTTTTCAATTTCCGGCATGCGTTCTCTCCCTACACATCACCCATAGATTAAATGCACACCCGCCGGAACAGACTTTCTGACCCGGCGGTGGCGCAACGGATTTCCTACCCAAAGAACGACGGGCTAGTTCTTACAATTTACTTTTTGGGCTTCCTGTCCGGCAGCGGGATAGGTGAAGGTGCAGGTCATGCCGACTTTCACTGCCTTGCGCTTGGCTTTCTTGCCATTGACGGTGAGCTTGGTGCGCGAGCCCGATACCTTGGCCTTCACGCTCTTGCCCTTGTATTTGATGATGATCTGCCGGCCGCCCTTAACGAGCTTGGTCACCTTGCCGGTATGATTGACCATCTGAACCTTGGCTTTTTGGATGAACATGCCGCTGGTCTTCTGGGTCGCTTCCTTGGAGGCCTGCACGATATCAGGTGTCGTTGACATAATGTCGGTGATCAGGTCCTGCACCACCCGGCCGGACACAGGGGCCAGTTCCAGATTGCGGCTACGGGCTTCCTTGAGGAAGGCCGCATCCGTCACGGTCTTGTCGAAAGCATTGCGCAAGATGGCAACGCGGCTTTCCGGCACGCCCGGTCCGGCGGCGATGGGGCGTCCCATGGCCTGGCGGGCATAGATCAGGGTCAGGATTTTGCGGTCACGCTCATTCTTGGCCAGATCCATGATCCAGGGCACGCCCATCTTGGTCAGTTCCGGATGCTTGGAGGTGGACATCTGGAGCAGGATGTTGAACTTCTTTTCCTTCAGCCATTGGGCGTGGGTCGATTTGACCGATGACCATGACCAACCGCAGCGGCTCTGCACTTCACCGCGTTCCATGGCGATATTGATGGCGCCGCCGGTCGGATAGCCGACGATAATCCGCAGATTGGCCTTGGTGACGTTGTTCAGCACCTTGGGGAAGATGGTTGTATCTGCCCCCGGGCCGGACGCCCCAACGACCACTTTCTTGCTCAGGTAGTCCTTGATGGTGGTGATGCCGGTGGTGTGCCAGGTGACACAGATGCTGACTTCGTTATTGGTGCTGCCGATCCAGCTAAACTTGGTCGGGTCGTACTTTGCCAGTTTGTTGCCAAACAGCACTTCCATGGGCATGCCGCGCCCGATCATGCCGATGGCGGTGCCGTCTTGGGGCAGGATGTTGTAGAGCTCATTAGTCAGCCGCAGGCTGCCGGCGCCCGGCTTGTTCTTCACCGTGAACGACGGATTGCCGGGGATGAAGCGGCCCATATGGTGAGATAGCGCGCGGGCATAGGTGTCATAACCGCCACCGACGCCAAAGCCGACATGAAACGTCATGCGCTTGTTCTTATAAAATTCGGCATCTGTCTCGGCCGCGGCAGGCAGTGCAAGCCCGGTGGCTAGCAGCATGCCAGCCAAGCTGACGCCGGCCAGTGCTTTCAAATTTGTCATATTCGTCTCCCAGTTTTTTACGATTATCAAAGCCCAGGTTTGGGCCAAACCCCTGTAATCCGGCCCTCTGCAACGCGCGGGACCGTGTTCTGGCGCCAGTATAGCCATTTTCAGGGAGTTTTCTAACCCCTAGGGGGGGAGATGGTTCCGGAACGGTATCCCCCCATGCTATCCTTGGTCAAAACCGGGTAGATACTCGTTTCATGACAGGGAGAAAGATGATGACGGCCTCCATTTCACGTTTTGGCGGTGCGACACTTGCCGCGGCGGCATTGACCACCATGACCCTATTCGGCGCTGGGACCGCTGGGGCCGCCGATTTGCCGGTAGCGACCAAGGCGATGCTGGCCAAGATCAAGATGAGCGAAAGCGTGCTTAAGGGGCTCGACGAGGAATTAAAGGTGCCGCAAGCCTGGATCGACGGCGCCAAGAAAGAAGGCAAGGCCATCTATTACGGCACCTTCGGAGCGAGCGAGTGGCCGGAATTTATCGCCCCGTTCAAGGCGCGCTATCCCTATATCAATATCGATCATCAGCGGGCTTCTCGCATGGGCCGCGTCGATAAGCCGTTGATTGCCTTCAAGCAAGGCCGTGTGATGGCCGATCTGATCGCTGCCATCGGCGGCCAGCTCAAGGGCTTCAAGGAAGCCGGCGCGCTGTTGGACCTGAACGAAATTCCCAATTTCAAGCGGGCCTCAAAAGATATGCGGGCCAAGGACGGCAGCTGGGTCGGGGAAAAGGTCAAATACTGGTGCATGGCTTACAACACCACGCTCGTCAAAAAATCCGACCTGCCGAAGACCTGGGACGATCTTCTAACCAACAAGGTATTTCATAACAAAAAGATTGGCGTGACTGACCGGCCCCATAACTGGATTCTGCCACTGTGGACCGACAAGGGCGCCGATTACGCGCGCAATTACATCACCCGTTTTTTCAACGACGTAAAACCGCAATTGCGTAAAGAAGGCGCGCGCGCCGTCGTCACCTTGGCGATTGCAGGTGAGTTCCACGTCGCCCTGCCAGCCACCGATTACCGGGTTGCCGGATATGCGGCCAAGGGCGCGCCGATCGGCTGGCATTGCCCGGAACCGGCGCCGGTGACGGTCTCGGAACTGGTCATCATCAAGGGCTCCCCGGCACCCAATGCGGCGAAGATTTTCGTCAATTGGTTCCTTTCCAAGGAAGGTCAGATCGCCCAGTTTGCCACTACCGGCGGTTCGGGCGTGCATAAGGACCTGCAAGACGCGGGCTTCAGCGTTTACCCGGACGCCGTTCGGGGCAAGAAGATCGCGCTGCGCACCGCCGATAGCTTGGTCACAGATTTTACCCTGACGCTGCGCGCCTGGCGCGCCGGTTGGAAGGCAGCGGGCGGTAAGGTCGATGCCCCCGCCGATAAGGTTGCAACGACGCTGACCAAGATCGAACGCGGCGGGCGCATGATAAGTTTCAAAGTGGGGGGCACCACCCATAAGGCCAAGATTTCGGGATCGCGTTCTCAGATCGTGGTCGGTGGCAAGGCGGTGCGCCGCAACAAGCTGAAAGTGGGCTTGGCCTGCGATGTGACCTATTCAGGTGACGGTTCGGAAGCCAAGATCATTTCCTGCAAGTAACAGCAGGGCAAATGTAAAAGGGGCGCAGGATTTATCCCTGCGCCCCTTTTCATGTTCGAGAAATAGGCTTCAGTGGTATTTGCGCATGATGCCGACCAGCTGGCCCTGCACCTTGACCTGATCGGGACCGAAGATGCGCGTTTCGTAGGCTGCATTGGCGGGTTCCAGCGCAATTGACTGGCCCTTGCGGCGCAGCCGCTTCAGCGTGACTTCATTGTCTTCTTCGATCATGGCAACGACGATGGCCCCGTTATCTGCCGTGTCGGATTGTTTGATGATGGCGATATCGCCGTCGAGAATTCCGGCGTCGACCATCGAATCGCCAGCGACCTCGAGCGCGTAATGATCGCCCTTGCCCATCATGTCGGGCGGTACGCCGACAAAGGTGGTTTGATCGCGGAGCGCTTCAATCGGTGTCCCTGCGGCAATCCGGCCATAGAGTGGTACTTCGACCGCCTCGCTGGGCTGGGTGACCGGGGCCCCTTTAAGGGCCGGGGAAAAGCCACCGGTAATGACCTTGGGATCGAAAGATTTGCTCTCTTGGCCCGATGTTGCGCTGGCAGTTGCGCTGGGGGTGGCGGTGCTTTCTGGTTCGCGCAGGATTTCCAGCGCGCGCGCGCGGTGCGCCAGGCGGCGGATAAAACCGCGTTCTTCCAGCCCGGTGATCAGGCGGTGGATGCCCGACTTCGATTTGAGGCTAAGAGCGTCCTTCATTTCATCGAAGGACGGGCAAACCCCGGTTTCCTTGAGACGGGCAGAGAGGAAGGTCAAAAGCTCATGTTGCTTGCGGGTCAGCATGGATCACCTAGATATAGAACAAAACAAAAACGTCAACACATGTTCTAGTTTAGTTCTTCTAGGGCGTCAAGCTCCACGCAGGGACTAGTTGTTGCTGGATAACCACGCCATCAGGACCTCGGCGTTCTGGTCCGGTGGAAAAATTGGGTAGATCACATGCCTTATGATGCCGTTTTGGATGACCATCGTGAGGCGTTTTAGAAACACCTGCCCCGCCAGTTCGAATCGCGGCAGCTTCAGTGCATCGGCTAAGCGAAGCTGCGCGTCTGAAAGCAAGGCAAATGGCAGATGAAGCCGCGTTGTAGCCTCTGCCTGATATGCCGATGCTTGGCTGGATAATCCAAACAAGTGATCGATTGAGAGAGTCTTGAGTTCTTCATAGTGATCGCGGAATGCACAGGATTGTGGGGTGCATCCGCGTGCGCCGGGGATCATGTCCCACCCTTCCGGCAGGGGGGTGTCAGGCTGTCCGGTCATCGGATAGACGTAGACAACGGTTTGCCCGGCCAAGGCCGAAAGATTTACCTCGTCTCCTGCGGTGGATGTCAGGGATAGGGGCGGGATAGAGAGCCCGGTAATAAGATGTGCGGCGTCACCGTCATTTTCCGGTTTGGGAAGGGATGACCAATCCACGTCGTAGAGATTTGTCATTGGAAGGTTATCCGAGGGACGCCAGTGGGATTACCTCGACAACATCGCCCTGTTTGGCGGCCGGCGCGTCTGGCGGGCGGCGGATCAGGCAATCGGCGCGGGCCAGTGCCGACATCATTGAACTATCCTGCAGGGAGAAGGGGGTTGCCACGGGCAGGTCGTCCTCACCGTAAGTCAGGGTGGCGCGCATAAAATCTTCGCGAAAATTATTAGCCCCGACATCACTGCCGAGCCGGGCGCGGCGG
>JBLHLO010000087.1:0-8427 GCA_047621105.1 Alphaproteobacteria bacterium | reverse complement strand
GCCCGGCATTATTGACCAGGATATGCAGGGCGCCAAAATGATTGATCGTCTGGGCGACGGCATCCGCGCAAGCCGCCGCGTCGCGCACATCGGCGATCAGGCCGAGGCCGGCGCCCGGGCGCCCGGTGATGCGTCCGATTTCTGCGGCCGCATCCACCACTTCATCGGGTGACGCGCCAGAAGTCACACAGATGCCTTGTGCGCCCGCATCGGCGAAGGCCCGGGCGATGGCCCGCCCCATGCCGCGCCCGCCGCCGGTGATCAGCGCAATTTTGCCTTCAAGGGGCTTGGCTGCCATGTATCCTCCCTCACCCGCGCGTTTCCCCTGGGGGTGTGGCGCGTTGATCCCGTGCTATGATCTCATGCTAATAGGGCCCCATGCCCGGAACAATGAAATAGCCCCCTAAGGGTGAGATAGCCATGACGCTGAAGATCGTGCAGTTCTGCCGTGATTACCACGATGTAGTCGATGATGATTTCCTGCGCGACTTCCCAGACGTCGAGGCCGCCAAGCCCCAGACAGTGGCCGAGTTGGAAGCGGCCCTGCCGGGCGCGGAAGTCCTGCATATCAACGATTCCTTCTTTACGCCCGAGGCCGCCCTGGCGCTCGCCACCCATGGCCAGGCGCTGAAGTGGATTCAATTCACCACCGTCGGCACCGATCATGCCGAAGCCGCCGGCTTGCCCGGCACTGTGCTGGTGACCAATATAGGCGACGTGCGCCAGAAGATTCTGGCCGGTCATGCGATTGCCTTGATGCTGGCGGCGATGCGCGGGTTGCATTTTTATGAACCGTACCGCGCGGCGCACAATTGGGCGCGCGAAGATATGTTCCCCCATATGTTGGTGCCGGAGGGGGCCAAACTGCTGCTCTGCGGCATGGGCCGCATCGGCCAGGATATCGCGCGCAAAGCCAAATCTTTCGATATGGAGGTGACCTGCGTTACCCGGGCAAGTGCCCCGGCCACGCCCCATATCGACCGGGTGGTGGCGCGCGAAAACCTGCGCGACGTCTTGCCGGGTGCCGATGTGGTGATGATCGCCATGCCGCTCGATGACGGGACGCGCAATTTCATCGGCGCAGGTGAGCTTGCGGCGATGAAACCTTCGGCCGTGCTGGTCAATATCTCGCGCGGGCCGGTGGTCGATGAGGCGGCGCTGATCGAGGTCCTTAAACAGGGCCGCATCGCCGGGGCCGGTCTTGACGTGTTCGAAGATGAGCCGCTCCCCGCCGACAGCGGCTTTTGGGACCTGCCGAACCTAGTGATGACGCCCCATCTCGGCGGCCAGGGCGGCGATGACCAATGGCATAGCCTGTCGGTGCTTGTTCGCAACAATACCCGCCGCTATCTTGATGGAAAGCCGCTTTTGAACGTGGTGCGTGAGCCCATCGGGCCATCGTAAAACCATGTATAAAACAGGACCAAATCAAACAGGGAGAAAACTATGAAAACCGAACCGGATCATCTTCTCGACCAACCTACCGGCACCATGGAACGTATGCTGGGCAACATCGGTTTCGATGCCGACGCCAAGAAGCCGACCGTCTTCACCATGGAAAGCCCGATCCCCGAACAGGGCAATGATCGTACTTATCTGGCACATACGGATCGCCTCACGGTATTTCTTAACGTCTATTCGCCCAATGACGGCGAAAACAAGCTGCACACCCATACCAATGAAGACCATTCCTTCATCGTGCTCGAAGGGGCGGCGGAATTTGTCGGGCCGAACGATGAAAAGACCATGGTCAACAAGCACCAGGGCATCATGCTGCCGCGCAATTGCCTCTACACTTTCAAAGCAGCGAATAACGAGGCGCTGGTGATGATTCGTATCGGCGCGCTGGTTGATGCGGATAAAAGCCTCTACGGCCGGGTGCTCGAAGACGGCACGCCGCTGATCGGTAATTCCAAGGAAAACAACACCGTGCCCTGCGTCTTCAAGCCGGGGGCATTCTTCCGCTAGGGGGAATGTGCTCAAAGGCATTGGCATTGCCAAGATCACGACTTTTTTTGCCATAATTGACTTGGTCTATAGCGGTGATATGGCGACAGTTCGTGCACTTATTGATGGGGACTGGCCATTGGCAGCGCCCGGCAAAGAGGCGTTCCTCAGGGAGTTTTTGGAATGCCAACTGCGCCGCAGCCATTATTGGCCTGCAATTGCGCGGCTCAACAATGTTCCAGCCGCCCCTCCTAGCAAGGGATGTCCCAGCGGACTAGAAAGCGGATGATCTAAATTTGTCTTCTTCTTACACAAATAACTTTGAGGTGTGGGATGTTTAGAAAATTAAGAGTCCTTCAAAAATGCGGGTGGCTGCTCGCTATTGTATTAAGTTTTTTTGTCATGCCACACGCCTACGCCGATGACCCTGAGGCACTCATTAAACATTGCTGGAATATATCCAAAAAAGACAGGGATTTAGGTGCTCCGGTATATACATAGATTGGTCTTTACGGGACTTCAACTTGTCTCGAAAACGTCATTTTGAATCAGGTAAAAATAATGTTTGATGAGAAAACCTTGAGCCGCCAAGAAGCGCAGGACCTTCTCAAGAAAAGCCGTGAAACCTCATACAAAATGTACGACAAGATTTATAATGAAAAGAAGAGCTGCCCCTGCGGCAGTTGGGGTATTAGCAAATTCCCTAGACATTATCCAAAAATGTTGGAGGAAATGATTCGCACAATGTTCGCCGAGTACCAGCTTCACCGGAATTAAGACCCTTTTGTTTTTTGATTAAATTTTCATGGGCAATGGTAGATATTTACTTATCCCCTTTTTAACGCGCGGTGCGGGAGAACCGGAAGTGTTCGATCCGCGCCTTGGTCGGCAGATCGTTAAGGCTTTCGGGGTTCTTAACCTGATTGGCGAAGCTGCGTGCGAAGGGACCGCCCGGGTCGGTCGCCGGACCGCCGGTATCGGGTGCGGCGAAGACGAGGTCGAAACCGCGCTGGATCATATCAACAACGGGGCCGTGTTCCGGATGATTGCCATCGAGGCGCCGGGGATCGCGCATCAAGGCATCAAGCCCGGCGCGTCCCAATTGGCGGGGCGGATCGTCGTCGCGAAGGCGTGAAGTTCTGAGGGTGGGGATACGAGGCATAAGGGTAGGTCTCCTTACAGTCGTTGAAAAGCTTTCCCCTTATGCTTGGGATGATTAGGTGCCGGTTACTCCGGCTTCATATTTTCCCAGTCGAGCACCCGGGTGAGTGGTTTACCGGCCAGATAACGTTCCAGATTGTCGCCCATGATGTCGAACAGCTCGGCGGTATTGTTGCCGCCGGTGCCGGCGATATGCGGCGTGATGATGATATTGGGCACGTCCCACAGCGGGCTATCGGCGGGGGTCGGCTCCTCCTGGGTGACGTCGAGCCCGGCACCACAGATCCGCCCTTCAGTGCAGGCGCGTATCAAGGCGTCCTCGTCGATCAGGGCGCCGCGCGCCACATTGACGATAATCGCCGTCTTTTTCATCACCGATAGCGTATCGTCATTGATGAAATTCTTGGTTTCGGCGGTTGACGGCATGGAGAGCAGGATAAAATCGGCGCGGGCCAGGGCCTCCTTGACGCGCTCACGCGGGAAGACTTCATCGACCAGGGCGTCGGGTTCATAGGCGCGGCTGACGCCCAGCACTTCCATGCTGAAAGCCTTGGCGCGCTTGGCCGCTTCCTGGCCGGTGGCGCCCATGCCGATGATGCACAGTGTTTTGCGGGTCATGCCGATCATCGATGGGCTGATCTCATCGCGAATCCATTTATGTTCACGCGATGCGGATTCGGTATCGCGGATGCGCCGGCCCACCGCCATGCATAGAAAGAACACATGTTCGGCAAGCATCGGCGCGCCCATCCCCGCCGTGTTGGTCACGATCACGCCCTTGGGAAAGCCGCCCGAGCGCAGCGCCTTATCGATCCCCGAGGTGGTGAATTGAATCCATTTCAACTGCTTGGCGTTGTTATTTACTGCGCTGACCATGTCGGGCAAATAAGGGCGGTTCGACGCGATGAAGACTTCCGCATCCGGGATCTCACGGATGAGTGAGTCCAAATCCCGCGTCACGATGAACTGGTGATCGGGAAACCGTTTACCGAAGTCGTTGAGGTCGAACCGGCTGTTCGTCAAGTAAGCGACGATTTTCATAAACGCTCTCTCCCTTATGGCGCGGGGCGCGCCGGTTTTGCTTTTGCCCTTATTTTAGACGACACTTTAGATCATAAAAGGGAAACAATCCCATCAACATAGCAGCAGGGGGGCAGGCATGAGCGGCAGGCTAGCGGGAAAATCAGCCCTGATTACCGGGGCGGGCGGGGCTATCGGCGGAGCCATTGCGCGTCATTTTGCGCATGAGGGCGCGGCGATCACCGTCGGTGATATCAATCTGGAAGGCGCCGAACAAACGGTGGCCGATATTGCCGCCAAGGGGGGCAGGGCGGTGGCTTGCCCGCTCGACGTGACCGACGCACATCAGGCCGAACGCGCTGTGGAACTGGCGCGTGAACATTTCGGCGGGCCGCATATTTTGGTCAATGTCGCCGCCGGGGCGTCGCCGTCTGCTAAGGTGGCCGACAAGCCGATCGCCGATTGGACGCAGGAAGTCACCACCAACCTCACCGGCTATTTCATCATGTGCAAATTCGCCATCCCGGCGATGGCCGAAGCGGGCGGCGGGTCGATCATCAATATCGCCTCGCAATTGGGGCATATCGGGGTGCCGGGCCGGGCCGCCTATTGCGCCTCCAAGGGCGGCATCCTTGAATTGACCAAGGTGGTTGCCGTCGATCACGCGGGCGACAACATTAGATGCAATTCGATTTCGCCGGGCGCCATCGACACGCCGCGTTCACTGTGGCGATACGAAAGCCGCGAAGAAGCCCAACGAGTGCGCGGGCGCTATTATCTGCGCGGCACCCCCGGTACGGTGGATGAGATCGCCCATGGCGCGGTGTATCTGGCCTCCGACGAGGCGAGCTTCACCACCGGCACTGATCTGTTGATCGATGGTGGCTACCTTGCCTTCAAGGGCACGGTGGACGATTTGTAGGAGGCGAAACCATGAAATACGTGTCGATCATGGCAGTGGTTCTGGTGCTTGCGGGGTGTTCATTGCCGCCGCTGAAGTTTGAACAAGTTTCTGCGCAATCGATGTCGACTGTGACGACTCATCCGAATTTTTCAGTGGTTGACGTGAAAAGTTTTGAAGTTACGACGATGGATTATCCGAACGGGGGGGCTGCGACGACCTATCATCTCATCCCGGTTGGCCAGTACCTGATGGAACTTGTTCTGCGCCGGATCAAACCGGACCCGGGGATATCATCCATCCGGCTTGCCCGATTCATGGCTCATTGCACGGGCGAAGAGTTGGCTATGCCTCCTGCAATATGCAGTGGAAAAATAGTCGTGGTGATCGGGCGGAAATCTTCCGAGGAAATGATGTCGGGAAATATTTCGAACCAAAATATGGGGTATGTTTATTCGGCCCATCATGGGGCGCAAGAATTCATTGTAGGTCAGGTGCGCCTGTTTCTAGACAGGTTGGTCATTGGTGCGAAAACCGTCCAAGGCTGAAGGGCTATCCCCTGCCGTGGCCGACCTATTCGAAGACGCGATCTTCATAAAATTCGGTGACCACGGTGTTGTTTTTTTCGTCGCTGCCGAAGATGCGGTTGCCTTCTGGGTCAAAGCGTTGCCACGGCGTATCGGCGGCATCGACCACGCAGCCGATCCGCATCACTACCAAAGGCTCGTCGCCTTCGGTGCAAAAGCGATAGAAGCTACCGCGCGGCAACATGATCCCTTCGTTGCGGCCGAGCACTACCGATTCATCATCAGGGCCAAAAAACCGCCCATGTCCCTGCAGCACGATGAAGCTGTGGTCTTCGTTGGTGTGGTTGTGGATCGTGTTCTCCCCACCCTCGGCATAGGTCTTGAGCGCGATCCACATACGGTCGGTCGCGCATAAGAGCGCTTCGGCGCGGCCTTTCTTGGGCAGTTTCGAGCGCATTTTGAAAAATTGCGGCTTGGCGGCCCAATCGGCCGGGCGGTGTTTTTGAATCTCACGGTCCATCGCACTCGATTGGGAATTGATGGTGTCTTCGCTATCGCCGCTGGTTTCAGGGACGTAAATCTGGTTGACCATGATTGTGTCTCCTCAATGGGGCTGCATCTGTAGGCGGCTTCGGTTTTGGCGGGTTAGCTAGCGGGGGTCTTTGCGCGCGCGTCACTCAATTCGCGTTTTAGAAATTCGAAACTCCGTTCGTAGGAGAGATCCGTTGCCTTGCGCCTTTCGGGTGCTACCTCGTCGGCGGGTGCGATCTGGGCAAAGCTATGGGGCATGCCCTCGTACCAATGCAGTTCATAATCCTTGCCACGCTTTTCCAACGCCTGGGTGAAGGCGTCCACTTCTTCGCGCGGGGTCGAATGATCGTCGGTGCCGTTGTGGTATTGCAGGCGGCAGTTGAGGGTGCCGAGCTCGGCTTCGTCAGGGAACAGGCTGTGGTGATAGATGACGCCAGCCTGGAAGGCATCGGAGCGCGCCGCACCTAAGATCGCTAGCCCACCGCCAAGACAGAAGCCCATGATCCCGACCCGGCCGTTTTCGCCGACCCAGGGGAGCGAGCGGAGAAACGCCGCGCCAGCGACGATCCGCTTGACCGCAACATCGACATCAAGCGCGTTCTTGGCGTGCAATCGTTCGGCATGGCCGTCCAGGGCTTCGCCCATGAAATCGGGTGACAGCGCAACGAACCCGGCACGTGCATAGTGCCGGGTGATCTCGCGCTGGACCCAGGTCAGTCCACCCATGCCCGATAGCAAAACCATGCCCGGATAGCCGGTGCCATGCGCCGGGCGGGCGATGAAGCCATCGGTATAGACGCCGTCTTCTTCGTAGCCTGCGTGCAGAGAGAGGATATCGCTGTTGCTCTTACCCAAAGATTTTATCCTCATAGAAGACGGTTGGTTTGGATTTGTTCTCGGCACTGGAGCCCGAAATGTCGTGGCCGTCGCTGCCTTTGCGATCCCAAACCGGCTTTGAGGAATCGACCACGCAGCCCATGCGCAGGATCACCAGCGGCTCGCCATCTTCTTCGGCATGGAAGTGATAGGCGACGCCGCGCGGCAGCAGGATGCCTTCATTACGGCCGAGCGTTGCAATCTTGCCTTCGGCGCCGAAGAAACTCGCCTGACCTTGCAGGATAATGAAAGTGTGATCTTCATTGCCATGGGCATGCAGGGTGTTTTCGCCACCTTCCGCATAGGCTTTGAGATTGACCCACATGCGGTCGGTCGCGCCGAGAAGTGCCGCCGCACGGCCTTCTTTGGGCAGGCGGGTTTGCATCTTGAACAATTGTGCTTTGGTCGGATCGGTATCGCGGGCGTGCTTTTCAAGCTCGCGTTCCATCGTGCCTTTCCCTGAGTCCAGCGTGGACTCGTCATGGCCCTTGGTTTCCGGTGTGATGATCGTGGCTGCCATGGTCCGCTCCCTTATGTGATTGTTGTGGTGATTGTTATGATCGTTGTGGTGTTCGTTTTGGATATCTGGGCTACCACTATAGAATTGCCTCGTCTGATTTCCAACGCCGTGACCTAAGGATGTAACAAATGGCCGATTTTCCAGCTCTTGGCGGCTTTCCAACCACCCGGCCGGAGCTGGCGGGGACATTCGGCATGGTGGCGTCCTCCCATTGGCTGGCCTCGGCGGCTGGCTTCGGCATGCTGGAAAAGGGCGGCAATGCCTTTGATGGGGCGGTTGCGGCGGGTTTTGTGCTGCAGGTGGTCCAGCCCCATATGTGCGGACCTTTGGGCGAAGTGCCGATCCTGTTTTCCCGTGAAGGGGGGGGCGTTACGGCGCTCGCCGGTCAGGGCCCGGCTCCGGCGGCGGCCACCATCGATGCCTTTCGCGATGCAGGCTTCGATACCGTGCCCGGCACCGGCTTGATGGCAACGACGGTGCCGGCGGCATTCGAAACCTGGGCGACCCTCCTGCAAGATCACGGCAGTTTGAGCCTGGCCGAGGTATTGGCCCCGGCCCTTGATTATGCAGCCAACGGCCATCCGGTACCGCCCATGGTGGCTGGGGCCATCGCGTCGATGCGTGATATTTTCCTCACCGAATGGACGACATCGGCCGAGGCTTATTTGGTGGCAGGTGAAGCGCCCGCGCCGCGTAGCCGGTACCGGCTGCCCATACTGGCCGCGACCTATCAGCGCGTGATCCGTGAGGCCGAAGCCGGTGGTGGTAATCGTGAGGCGGTGATCGAGCGCGCGCGGGTTATCTGGCGCGAAGGCTTTGTGGCCGAAGCCATTGATAATTTCTGCCGTAATGAAAAAATGCTCGATAGTTCGGGTGAACGCCACGGCGGGTTGTTGACCGGTGCCGATATGGCCGCCTGGCGGGCACCGTATGAAGCGCCGCTG
>JBLHLO010000086.1:0-8429 GCA_047621105.1 Alphaproteobacteria bacterium | reverse complement strand
TTCATTGTTTTCCTCGCAAGCGATACAGCATTAGATACAGGGCAGAAGGGCTAACTGACTGGGTTTCACAGGGATCTTGGCGGTCGAAACGAGCCCCAGAATTGGGGGCTGCCAATACCGGGCTGTGATACGCCGGTTAGGCATAACTATGAGTACGTCCCCATCCGCCGGATGGATCACCCCAATAAGAATCTGGATATATGGCCGGTACAGACACTGAATGGTCGGCGAATGGTCGGCCAAGAAGGGGGCATTGGTGGTGGCATGCACCGGGCCCGGCTGTACTTTGGCCCCAAAAGACCCCGCCCCTTTTTCACGCGGCTTATTCCGCCATATCCCAGGTTGGCTGGTCCTTAAATCGGTCGACGAGGAAACCAATGAAGACCCGTACTTTGGCCGCCAGGTAACGGCTCGGCGCATAAAGGGCATAAACCGCACTTTCGCCGAAACCATATCCCGGCAGGATCGGGACAAGAAGCCCCGCCTGCAATTCGCGCCCAACGATGAAGGTCGGTAACGCACATATCCCCAAGCCGGCCAGCGCCCCATCCCGCAAGACTTGGCCATTATTGGTACACAACCGCGCCTGGATCGGCACCCGGTGGGCGCCATCCGGTCCGTTGAGGACCCATTGTAAACCGGTGGAAAGATTCCCGTAATGCAAGCAGGTGTGACGGCGGAGGTCCTCGGGCGTCTGCGGCGTGCCATGGGCTTTGAGGTAATCGGGCGCGGCACAGATCGCGATGCGCATGGCAATGAGGCGCCGGGCAATCAGGCTGGTGTCCTTGAGATCGGCAATGCGGATGGTCACGTCAAAACCTTCCGCGATCGGGTCGACGAAACGGTCATCAAGGGTCATCTGCACCTGGAGCGCGGGATGGGCTTTCATGAAATCTGCTATCGCCGGGCCCAAGTGCAGGATGCCGAAAGACATCGGGGAGTTGACCCGCAGCAACCCCCGCGGCTGTTGATCGGCGGCCGAGACCGCACGCTCGGTCTCCTCTATTTCGGCGAGAATCGTTCTGCATCGCTCCACATAAGCGAGCCCGGCCTCCGATGGGGTCATCCGGCGGGTCGTCCGAAACAGGAGTTGAACGCCAAGATCCGCCTCCAGCTCGGCGATATGCTTGCTCACGGCGGAACGGGATTGGCCCATCCAGCGCGCCGCTTCCGAAAAACTGCCGGCATCGACAACCTGGGTGAAGATCTCCATGGCGGCGAGCTTATCCATTGGCTTATTGTCTATATATTAGAAACAGTATTTCCATTATTATCATTATTGTCGTTATTAATAAACAGGCTAAATTCCTCCGCAACGGCCCCAGACCCCGCAAAACACCCTAGGGGGGCCGGATGATGCCCAAATGACGGAGGAAAAAACCATGATCACCCTCAGACCCGCCAATGACCGCGGCAGCGCCCATCTTGATTGGCTCGACAGCCGACACAGCTTTTCCTTCGGCCAATATCATGATGCCGACCATATGGGCTTCGGGCCGCTGCGGGTCATCAATGAGGACTGGATCCGTCCCGGGGCCGGGTTCCCCACCCATGGCCATCGCGATATGGAGATCATCACCTATGTCATCGAAGGCGCGCTGACCCACGAGGACAGCACCGGCGGCGGTTCGACCATCCGCCCGGGCGACGTGCAGCGCATGTCGGCAGGCACCGGTATCCGCCATAGCGAATTCAACGCATCAAAGACCGCGCCCGTGCATCTCCTGCAGATCTGGATCATGCCCGATAAACATGGCATAGCGCCGGGCTACGGGGAAAAGCATTTCGATTTTGACGCAACGCGCAGCGCATTGCGCCTGATCGCCGCGAAAGATGGCCGGGACGGATCGCTCACCATACATCAGGGCGCCGACCTTTATGCCGCGCGCCTCGATGCCGGGGCGGCCCTCCCCCATATCCCTGCCCCAGGCCGCAACATCTGGATCCAGGTCGTCGCAGGGACTCTCACGGTCAACGGCACCGCGGCATCGACAGGTGACGGCCTGGCCCTGAGCAATGAGACCGAAGTACGCATCACCGCCAGCACGAATGCCGAGATTCTTCTGTTCGATATGGCCGGTTGACCACCGGTCGCCACCGCTTCACGGCAAACCCCAACCCTAGGAGATTCCCATGAACACCCAAGACAGCGTCAAAAAGACCATTAACATCCTCGCCATTGCCGGTAGCCTGCGAACGGTTCGGTCAACCGGGGCGCCTTACAAGCCGCCATCGACCAAGCGCCCGCCGGTGTAACCGTGCACGAATCTACGATCAGCGACATCCCCCTTTACAACGAAGACACCCAGACCGTGGGTTTCCCGGACGCCGTCACGCGCCTTGGCCAACAAATCACCCAAGCCGATGCGATACTATTCGTGACGCCGGAATATAATTATTCGATCCCCGGCGTGCTGAAGAACGCCATCGACTGGATCTCTCGCCGGCCCAGCCAACCCTTTGCCGGCAAAGCGGCGGGGATCATGGGGGTCAGCCCCGGCAATCTCGGCACCGCCAGGGCCCAGTATCATCTGCGCCAGATCGGCGTTTTCCTCGATCTGCATTTCCTCAACAAGCCCGAGGTCATGATCGGTCAGTCGATGACGAAATTCGGTGCAGACGGCCGGTTGACCGATGACGACACAAAGGCGCTCATCGCGGCCCTGGTGGTTGCGTTGGCGCACTGGGCACGACGACTTAAGGCCGGCGCCGATGCCACCCCTGAATCCGCGGCCGCTTAGGCGGGGGGCAGACATTTTAGATTGATCGATATTCAACTCAGGAAGCGGCACGCGACTCAGAGAAGGCTTGGGGGCGGGCCCTTGAACAGCCCTGCGTTCCCGCGCATTTGCTCAAACGCCTCTCAATGAGAAAATGCCGGTAACGTGCCTCTTACGTTATCCAAGCACTGCCAACCTGTCATTAATCACAGATTCCAATTGCTTGATCGCAGCGTTCCGTGCGGCCTCAATCCGCACGACCGCAGAATCGCATATGGATTTTATCTTATCCTGGGCAGTCTTCATTGACATACGAATGTGCTCGATAGCCAGGGCGCTTTTGGATTCTCTTTCTATTCTGGAAACGTCCGCCGCAGATAGAACAAGTTCGGCAGCATCATCCGCTTCATGCGCTATTTGATCGCATGTACAATTTCGAGACTTGGAAGCAAGTAGCTTTTTACAAGCAATTTTTGCTGCTTCAGTGTTCTGCTTGATTGTTGTGGTCTTCATTCTCTTAATTTCAGCAGTGGAATCTACCACATTCTTCTTGATCCTGGAAATTGCATCAGCGGTTTCGCGTTTCAAATCCACAATGCTCTTTTTGGATTCTTCGGCAAGTTCACGAGTGTGCTGACGCGATGATTCATTAAGCATCGCGATGGTGATCTCAAGCTAATCTGGGTTTATGTCCGTATGGCCAAGTTTTGTTATTTCTGATTGAATTATCTCGAACCGTGCGCCCAATCGCGCCGCTGCTATTTCCGCATTAGCCGCGATTCGCGCTGCCGCTATTTCAGATTCAGAAACAATCCGAGCTAATGACATTTCACATGTATTGTCGATTTTCGCGATGCAGAGAATAACATTTTCTTCGAGTCGAACTTTGACAATTAAGGCGGCCGCAACCCGGTCTTTCTCAATAATCACGTCCAGCTCCGCAATGGAGCGCGTGTGGTTTAAGTAGCTGCTGGTCATGCCGAGGTATCTCAATCTCAGTTGAGTGCTCAAACGAAAATCGCTGAGTGATCTACGCTCTTTATGCAATGCCCGTTATGGTAGTCCTATCCGGCGCAATAGATAGCTCTAATACGCCGAAATGATTACGTCTTGATGCATACTTCCCCCCTTAATAGAGAGTCATGTGCAGATGAGTGGCAGCTTATGGTGTGGTCAGCGCCTGATAGAAGGCTTTGTAGCGGGCGACGACCGCCTGTTCGGTGAAATCATCGGCGAAGCGCGCCGCACCGGCCTGGGCCAAGCGCCCGGCCAGGACTTTATCATCCACCAACTGCGCCATGGCAGCGGCCAGTGCCTCGGCATCGTCGATCGGCACCAATAGCCCGTCCTCGCCATCCTTAATCAGGCCGACAGGCCCCTTGGCCCGGGCGCAGATCAGCGGCACGTATTGCGCCCAGGATTCGATCATCACCGTGCCGAAAGGCTCATAGCGTGACGGCATGACGCAAAAATCAGAGGCGGCAAACAAATCCGCCCGGTCGTTACGCCACCCCAGAAGTTTTACGCGATCCCCCAGACCAAGGGACGCGATCAAGCGTTCGAGATCACCACGTAATTCTCCTTCACCGGCGATCCACACATAGCTACCGGGCAGTTTTGCCGCCGCATTAATCAGCACGTCGAAGGCTTTCTTTTCATGCAACCGGCCGAGGGCCAGAAACAGCGGCACCTCATCCGGCACATCCAGCGCGGCGCGAAGCTTTTCGCGTGTGCCGGTGGGGGACAGGGCCGCATCGGCAAAGGTCGGAATGTAATGGGCGCGATCGGCGGGCCAACTGCCACTGATCTGATGATCGCGAATATCGGGGGTCACGCCAACCAGATGATCGCAATCGGTGTAATTGGCGACCTTGTAATAGCCGCCGAACCAACCGACCCGCACGAACGGCTTCGCCCCAGGCGGGCGGGACACAAACCGCGTCGCCCGGTTCATCCAGCTTTGCACCACGTCGGGCGCGTAACCTTCGATCACGCGAGCAAGTTGGCCGCGCGTACGCAAATCAAATAGCCCGCCAAAGGATAATTCCACCGGTTCAATACCGGCACGGCGCAACGTCGCGGCACGTTGTGCATTGGTGCGAATGACAACTTTCTGATCGAGCCCGGCCGCATGGAGCGCCGTCACCATATCGACGAAATATGTTTCAGCCCCGCCAAGCTCCGCGCCCGCCATGACCTGCATGATTTTCATGGCATAACTTTCATGAGACGCGCCCTTCTGTGCGGGCAATCAAGGCACGCGCCGCCTCTTCGACCGCATCAACGCCCAAGCCGCCCATCAACGTATGGCTGATATTGACGTCAAAGCCCGGCGGCATCAATTCGGCGTGGCTTTCAGGCGTGCGTACATAAGCGCAATCGGGCCCATAGGGCGCGTAATGAATTTCGGCGCTCGGGCCAAACAGGCCGAGGGTCGGCACCCCGCTGGCCGCCGCCATATGCATCAATCCCGAATCATTGCCGATGAACAGGCGCGCACGGGCAAAACAGGCAAAGGCGGTCATCAATTCACCACGCCCAAACAGATCAATCAGCTGCGGTCCGGCCAACGCATCGAGCAACGGCTGCGCCTGGGCCCGTTCGCTCAATGCACCGGTCACGGCAATGCGGGCCCCGGCCAGCGGCGCGCCCGACGCGGTAAGGCGACGGGTCAGATCAATGTAGCGGTCAATCGGCCATTCCTTGCCGGGCCAATTAGCGGTCGGCGCCAGGACCAGCACCGGGGCCCCATCGGGGATCAGGCGCATTGCCTCTTCCTGATGGCGCGGGGCAATGAAGAGGCGGGGGGCAATCGGCGCCTCAGCCCCGATCAGGCGCGACAGCTGGACGACGCGATGCTCATCGCTTTTGACCGAGCGCCAGGCGCGCCGCCAACCATGGGCCAAAGCGAACGTCAGGGGGGAGCCCCGCACATCGACGATCTTGTCCCAATACTGCCCGATGCTAAGCCCCCAGAGCCTGAGCCAATGCCCAGCCAGGGGTTTTTTGTTCATCACAACCAGGCGCTCGAGCCCCGGCACCGCCTCGAACAGGGGGGCGGCAGGCGCACCACAGGCGATGCTCACGGCGGCCCCCGGATGGGCATCGATCAGATGGGCCAGAAGCCCCGAAGACAACACCGCATCACCGATCCGGGTCGAGGTAACGAACAAGATCCGCATAATTCGGGTTATACGGTGCCGCCTTGCCCCTTGCCAACGCCCTTTCGTCGATTATCTGACAAGGCATGGCTTTGCGGGCATAATGCCCGCCAAAGTGAGGAACCCTTATTTCATGCTGACCGACGGACAAATCTCCTACGCTGCGCTCGAAGACCGGGGCGTACTCTCGCTCAAAGGGGCGGATGTGCGCGCTTTCCTCCAGGGGCTTGTCACCAATGATGTGAACCGGGTAACGCCCGACCACGCCATCTGGACGGGGTTTCTGACCCCGCAAGGCAAGTATCTGTTCGATTTTTTCATCATCGAGGTCGCGGGCGCCCTGCTGCTCGATTGTGAACGCGACCGGACCTCCGACCTGATCGCCCGGCTGACACGCTACAAACTCCGCTCCCAGGTCGAGATCACCGATGTGAGTGACGATTGGGCGGTCGCGGCATTGATCGGCGGCGGCACCGATACCAGCGCGCTGGTCGGCTTCGAAGGACGCGGCGGCCCCTTCGCCGGCGGCGTCTGTTTTGTCGATCCACGCTACGGCGGCGGCGGCTCACGCGCCATCTTGCCCAAGGCGGCGCTCAGCGCACTGGAGGCGGCGGGCTTTAGCCGCGCCACGGCGGAAGATTATGACCTGCACCGCCTGATCTGCGGGTTGCCAGACGGCAGCCGCGATCTTTTGGTGGATAAGGCTTTTCCCATGGAAAACGGCTTCGACCCATTGCACGGCATCGACTGGGACAAGGGCTGCTACGTCGGCCAGGAACTGACCGCGCGCATGCGTTACCGGGCCAATGCCAAGAAGATGCTACTGCCGGTGGAAGTCGACGGGCCCCTGCCCGCCCCCGGCACGGCGATCACCCAGGATGGGCGCGAAGTGGGGGAGATGCGTTCGGGCCAGGGCGGCATCGGTCTCGCCCTATTGCGTGTCGAGGCCCTTGAAAAACTCCGCGGCGGCGGCGATGGATTACGTGCCGGCGACACGGTGCTGGCGCCGATGCGCCCGCCCTATCTCAGCACGGGCACAAGCTCAGAACCGGAAACGGCCGAAAACTAACCTTCGATTTTTGAGAAATCAGCAACCTGATTGAGGGCGGTGCGAATGCGTGACAAAAGCCGCAAGCGGTTGGCGCGCAAGCCCTGATCTTCGCAATTGACGGTGACGTGATCGAAGAAGGCGTCCACCGGTTCGCGCAAATGGGCAAGCGCGGCCATGGCATCACCGAATTTTTCCGCACCGATGGTCAGTGACAGCGCTTTTTCTTCCAGGTCCAATACCTCGTTCAGGCGCTTTTCCTGGGGCTCAACCAGTAGGCTGTCATCCACCGGGCCGTCATGGGCTTGCTTGTCCTTTTTTTCCTCAATCGCGACGATATTGGCGGCGCGCTTATAGGCGGTTAGAAGATTGGCGCCGTCATCGGTGCCAAGCAATGCAGTGAGCGCATCGACCCTTGCCAGCAACCGCACCAGATCGTCTTCATCCCCGCCATCTTGTTTTGGAGTCGCGAATACCGCTTCGATCAAATCATAGCGCGTGCCTTGTTCGCGCATCTGCACCTTCAGCCGGTCGGCAAAGAAGGTGAGCATCTCTGCAACATCGAGCACATTTTGCGCGTCAGCCGTCTTGAATATTTGCGCAAGCGGCAAACGCAGTTTGTTCTTGATAATGATACGGATGACGCCGAGCGCGGCGCGGCGCAGGGCAAAGGGATCGCGTGAGCCGGTCGGCTTTTCATTGATCGCAAAAAATCCCACCAAACTATCGATCTTATCGGCCAGCGCGACGGCAATCGCGGTCGGCGCCGTCGGACAATCATCACCCGGGCCCTTGGGCGCGTAATGCTGGGCAATCGCATCGGCCACGCCTGCCTCTTCGCCATCAGCCATCGCGTAATAGCGGCCCATGAGCCCTTGCAGTTCGGGGAATTCACCGACCATGCCGGTGGTCAGATCGGCCTTGGCCAAATGGGCGGCACGGGTCGCCGTGTTGCGGTCGGCACCCGGAATGAATTCGCACAATGTGGCAGCTAGGCTTTCCATGCGGTCGACCTTATCGGCGACGGTGCCCAGCTTGGCGTGATAGGTGATCCCCCGCAATTTGGCGACCCGGCTTTCGAGCTTGGCTTTGCGGTCCTGATCCCAGAAGAAGCGCGCATCCGACAGCCGCGCGCGCAACACGCGCTCATTCCCAGCCACCACCGCCTTACCCCCATCATCGGTCATCATATTAGCGATGGTGATGAAATAGGGCGCGAGCGTCCCGTCCTCGGTTTCCAGGGCGAAGTATTTTTGATGGGCGCGCATGGATTCGGTCAGCACTTCCGCCGGCAGGCCCATGAATTCATCGTCGATGCCCCCGATCAACGCGACCGGCCATTCGATCAAGCCCGCCACTTCGGCAAATAACGCGGGGTCGCTACGCAATTTCAGTACTTCGGTTTTGGCGAGCCGGTCGGCATCTTCCAACATGGTTGCCGAGCGTTCATCGGCATCAAGCATCACATAGGCTTCGCGCAGGCGCGCGCGGTAATCAGCA
>JBLHLO010000085.1:0-8430 GCA_047621105.1 Alphaproteobacteria bacterium | reverse complement strand
GATTTTCCATGGAATCAAGGTGGTATAACTCACCGCTGAACCCCATGGTTTGGATGTGGTATTGTGATCAATAACACGAATAACCGGTCGTGTTACACGGCGCGCATCGGTATTGTGTTCTTGAACTGGTTGTTTTCATTGGGTGGTTCGTGCCTGTTTATGGCACTACTATACGTCGGCGGAGCGGAAATAGTTGACGGAGAGGAGCTTGCAAGATGTTGACCCAGGAACAAAGTGATTTGCTGACGCAAACTGATGCGGGCACGCCGTGCGGACGCCTGTTGCGCAGCTATTGGCAGCCGGTTGCTACGGCGGAAGATATGCCCATAGGCGGTGACCCGCTGCCGGTCCGGATCATGGGCGAAGACCTTGTGCTGTTCCGCGACGACAAGGATCGCCTTGGCCTGATTGGCCTCTATTGTGCGCATCGCGGCACCGATCTTTCCTACGGGCGGGTCGAGGATGGGGGCCTACGTTGCCTCTATCATGGCTGGCTGTTCGATATTCACGGCAAGTGCATTGACCAGCCGGCACAGCCGGAGGGAAAGAAATTCTGCGACAAGGTGTCCCACACTGGGTACCCGGTGCAGGAAAAGGGCGGCGCCATCTGGGCCTATATGGGCGAAGGCGAGGCGCCACTGATTCCCGATTTTAAGTTCCTGACGGTGGGCGAACCCAATCGCCTGGCGTTCCGCGTTATACAGACATGCAATTGGCTGCAGGGTCTGGAAAGTTCCACCGATCCCGCGCATACCACCTATCTGCACCGCAGGCCGCCGGGAACGATCAGTGCCCGTGGGGGCACTGATGTGAATGCCTTAAGAGGCGCCGAGCCGCCGGAAATCGCTACCGAAAACACCAGCTTCGGAACCCGGATCTACGCCCTGCATAATTCGCCGAGTGGCCGCAAATACCTGCGGGTCAATAATTACGTTTTCCCGTCTGGCGCGACGCCGTCCACATCGGCGGGTGAGCACGCTTACCAGGGGCGGTTGTACGTGCCCATCGATGATCATAGCCACTACCGGTTCGAGTTTTTCGTTAGTGAGGACAAACCGCTGGATAAGGACCGGTTGCGCGCCGACCGTGCCAAGAACGTCGCCCCCGATGGCCGTCATGTTCGCCGCAAGGAAAACCGCTACCTTCAAGATCGTGAGGCTTTGAAACGCGATGAGACCTGGGGCGGCATGGGGCTGCATTTCCCGTCGCAGGATGCGTTTGCCATCGAAACCCAGGGGTCAACGCCCATTCAGGACCGCACCAAGGAACACCTCGGCTCCAGCGATGTCGTTATCGCGGCGGTGCGCAGGGCATTGCTCAGCGCCGTCAAGCAGGTGCAGGAAGGCAAGGAGGCGCCGGGCCTCATCAGGAATCGCGCCGATGGGTTCTATTCCGATTTTATTTGCACGTCCGGTTATATCGAAGACCACGAGGACGGCCCCAGTTTTGCCCGGCGGTTTCTCGCCAGCCGGGTGGCGGCGGAATAGCCCCGCAGGATTGCAATACATCGAAGAGGAAAAGGTCATGGATGAAAAGACACTGCACGAAAGCATCACAGGGATCGGCCACAGCGGATTTTATGCCGATGATCTCGACCGTACGGCCGAGTTTTACACCAAGGTGCTCGGTGCCAAGGTCGCTTGGCGCAACGATAATTCGAAGAATCCGCTGATGAAGCTCTATGTGGGTAATTTCGGCCTCTCCATCATCAAGCGGCCGCCCGATGCCCTGAAGTCATCAGATGTTCCCCATGCCATTCACTGGGCTTATCGCGTGGAATGGGAGCGGGCGGAGGAAACGGTGGAATACATCAAGTCTTGTGGCGTTGAGGTCGAAGGTCCGGTAGGCCATAAACGCGAGGTCGGGATCACCAACTGGTTCTTTGTTGATCCTGATGGCTATCGTCTGGAGGTCGAAGCGATTTATCCGACCAATGAGTTGCGCGCTGAAGTGCTGGAGCGTGGCAAGGCCAATCGCAACGAGGAAATGGGCTTGTACGCCGGCGATACCGTGTTGAATACGGAAAGATCTTAATACGATCCAGGGTTATCGAAAAACCCGAGTGAACAGGTTTAAGAAAAGGATTCCGACATGCAAAAATGGCTTCAAGGGACGGTAACCGCGTTGATATTAACGCTAGTCGTCGGTGCTGGGGCGAGTGCTGCGGGCCTGCCCAAGGCGACCCAGGAGGCACTCGATACGCTCAAGCTTGATGCCTCGATTCTGAAGGGGCTCGATGCGGAGCTTAAAGTGCCTCAGGCGTGGCTTGACGGCGCGGCCAAGGAGGAGGGGGTCATTATCCTCGGCACTTGGCGCGACAACGAGTTTCAGGGCATGCAGGAGACCTTCGAGAAACGCTATCCTTCGGTCAAGGTGAGATATCACCGCACGAGCACCCGGGCCCGCGGCATGAAAATGGTGATCGCGCTGCGTGAAGGCCGGCTCATCGCCGATGTTACGACCAGCATCGCCGATGTCTACGGCCATTTTAAAAAGATGAAGGTGCTTAGTGATTTGCGCGAACTGCCAAATTTTAAGAACCTGGCGAGCAATCATGCTGCTCCGGACGGGACCTGGGCCAGCTTCAAGCTGTCGGTCCGCTGCATGTCCTACAACACCAACCTGGTCAAAAAGGCCGATTTACCGAAGACCTGGGACGATCTGCTGACCAATCCGCGCTGGCGGGGGGGCAACCTCGCCCTTTCCAACCACGCATCCGCGTGGTTGCTGGCACTGTGGGCCCATAAGGGTGAGAAATGGGGACAAGATTATACCCGCCGCCTGTTTGAGGTCGTGCAGCCGCAGCAGCGCAAGGAAGGCATGTCTGCGAGTACCGCGCTCACGGTGGCTGGTGAGTTTCATGCCAACATTCCTGGGCCGGAAAGGCGCGCCAAGACCTATGCCGACAAAGGTGCGCCCGTCGGGTATCACTGCCCAATACCAGTAACGATGACCCTCTCGCAGATCGTGATGTTTAAAGAGGCGAAACACAAGAACAGCGCGCGGATATTCATCAACTGGCTGCTGAGCCGCGAAGGGCAGATACTGCAATACGTTTCATCCAACTCGATCCCATCCCATAAGGGCCTTCAGCTGAGGCAATTCATTCCGTTCGCCGATACCATCATCGGCAAGGAGACCATTGTCCGCAATGATGAGCTGATAGGCGGTGATCTGCATAAGGCGATGACAAAGACCTGGAATTCCCACTGGACGAAGCCTGTGGGGAAAGGGCGCAAGAGCAAAGGAAAGCGCAAAGGAAAGCGTAAAAAGAAGCAGTGAGCATGATTTCTCTCTGATTTTATTCCGTCACATCAAGGAGGAAGCCGTCTGAATCGGCCATATGGTGACAGCCCAGCGGACATGTCTTTCGGAACATGGCCAGCCGTGCAGACCCTTCTTTTCCTCGTCCCACGATGCTGGTGCGTGGCTGAAAGCGATAATTTTGCTCAGTTATTCGATCAATGTCGCTCTTCAGCGCGGTGATGCTCTCAACCTTGAATCCAATGTGATCCATGCCCCGCGCGGAGATTCCTGTTCCCATAAAATCATTAAGAATCCACGGGATGATCGCCAGTGTGACGTGCCCATCGGATAGATAGAAGTTGCCTCCCTCGGGTGAATTATGGAGCGGCGATAGGTTGAAGACCTTAACGTAAAATTCCGCCACTTGTTCCGGGTGGAGGACGCGCAAGGCGATGTGATCGATGACGCGGTCCTGGTCTCTGCCTTCCACCTCATAAATATCGGCACAATCTTTCATACCCGTTTGGGAGAGGCCAAAGAAGTTGCCATCCGGGTCATGGGCGGCGATCGACGGGAATGGTCGCCTGCTGGAGCGTTCCAGCCATTCAACGCTAGGATAATTTTCATGCATGCGGGCGCAGGCCAGCTCAATATTATCAACTTCAATGCCAAAGTAATGGAGTTGTGCCGGGGTGCCGGGCAGCCTGGGTTTAATGTTCAGGCCGATATTGCCGTCACCCATTCTTACGGCGCCCGTGACGTCCTTTGTTTCCGTCGGGCGCATATGAAAGAAGCCTTCGTAGAAACGGCCTAGGGCATAACTGTCTTCACTTACAATGGTGAGATGATTGATCTTGGCATTCATCGCCTGTGTCCCTTAATACTTTTAGCCATTGTGTTCTGTGCTCTCACCAAGTCAAGCCCACCCCCACCCCTTGTGGAATAAAGGGGGCAGTATCGAGCGCCACAAGCCCATTGGCAGGGGCCGTCCGATGGGCTAACTTTTCATATAGCAAAAGAAGTTTCGTTATTTAACATGCTAATAAACAAGATCCGTAAATCGGCACTAAAGTAGGGAGAGCGAAATATGACTATTTCCATGATTTCAGCGGGTCTGCGCGGCGCGGCCCTGGGGATTGCAGCACTGGCCAGCGTGGCGATGCCGGCGGCAGCGGATGTTTCCTTTAAGGGTAAGAAGGTCACCGTGATCGTCGGTTCGTCACCGGGCGGCAGCACCGATGCATCGGCGCGGCTACTTTCGACGTTCTTTGCCAAGCACCTGCCGGGCAAACCCGATGTGATCGTGGCGAACCGGCCGGGGGCCAAAGGCCTTAAGGCGCAGAACTTTTTCGCCCAACAGGTCAAGCCTGATGGGATGACGATATTGGTTGCGTCCGGCTCTCAGGTCGACCCCGTCAACTACCGCGTGCCACAGTCTAAATACGATCCGAGCAATTATACCTTGATTGGCGGGCTCGACATCGGTGGCACCTTCATGATTATCCGTGCCGACCAGCTGGCTGCGTTGACCGACAAGTCGAAGCCTCCAGTTACGATGGGGTCGGTTGCCGGATTGCCGCGTTCGGGCATGACCATGACGGGCTGGGGGATTGAGCATCTTGGCTGGAACGCAAGATGGATATCCGGTTATGACGGCACAGCGGCGTTAATGTTGGCTTTAGAGCGGGGGGAAATCGGCATGACCTCCTTTGCCAATCAGGAAATACGCCCGCAACTGCTGGACAAGAGCAAATACCGGATTATCTACCAGTCAGGCACAAATGACGCGTCAACCCCGGCAACTGTGGAGGGGCTGGGTAATGTGCCGCTGTTTGCTCCTACTGTCGTCAATAAGATCACTGATCCGGTCGCTAAAAAAGGGTTCGGTTACTGGCGGGCGATCAGTTCGGTCATTAAATGGGCGGCCTTGCCACCGAAAACCCCTGGCGATATTGCCAAGGCCTACCGAGTAGCCTTTGCCAAGACGATCGATGACCCTGACTTCAAAATGCGCAGTAAGAAAATGAACGAGCAGGTCACGATTATCACGCCGGAGGCTTTGGAGAAGAAGGTCAGGAGCCTTGGGCAATTGCCGCCGGAAGCCCTGAGCTTCATGATCACGATGCTGAAGAAGCAAGGCCTGAAGATTATTCCGCGTAAAAAGAAGAAAAAGAAAAAGAAGAAGCAGTAGGACCTCACATATTTAAAGATTCGTTCTTGCCGTCCCCGCTGGTTCGCCCGGCGGGGACGAGCATCTTTAAACGAGGCACAGCGTTGATTGAGTCAAAGTGTTGACCCATAACGAATAGGCATTCAGTGGATGGCACTTGAAGAAAATGTGACCGACGTGGAATGCGCTCCCAGCCGCGAAGATTTCCTTGCTCGGGCGCGCGAAATTGCGCCACGATTACGCGAACGGGCCTTACAGGCGGATGCCGAACGCTGCACGCCTGCCGCCACTGTCGATGATTATCGACAAACTGGTTTGATCCGCATGATCCAACCCAAACGCTTTGGCGGTCAGGAAGTGGGTTGGGATTTGCTGTGTGAAGTCACTGAAATTCTCGCCGCGGCTTGCGGTTCCCAGGCATGGATTCAGCGCATTTGTTGTGCCCATGCCCAAATCCTGGCGACGTTCCCGCCCGAGGCACAGGATGATGTTTGGACAAATAATCACGATGTCCTGATTTCGGCTTCCTTTGACCCCTTAGGCAAGGGCCGACCGGTTGACGGCGGCTACATTTTTTCAGGCCGGCATGGTTTTTCTAGCGGCATCGATCATTGTGATTGGCATATCTGTGGCGGCTTTATCATCGATGGCGATAAGCGCGATGGGCCTTACTTCTTTCTCGTGCCTAGGGCCGATATTGAAATCATTGACGACTGGCATACCATCGGACTGCGCGGCACCGGTTCCAAAAGTTTCGAGGTCAAGGATGCATTTGTGCCGGCCCATCGTATTCTTAATGTAGGGCAAGCCCGCGATGGTCATGGGCCAGGGACGGTAATCAACACGGCGCCCGTTTATCGCACTCCCCGGGGCGGCATTACCACCACCGGCTTTGCCGCACTGACGGTCGGTATTGCCAAGGGCGTTCTTGAAGATTGGTATGACTACACTCGGCCGCGCAAATCGCGCGGGGTGTCGATCGGTGCCAAGGAAAGTGTCCAGGTGCTGGCCGCGCATTGTAGTGCCGAGATTGAAGCAGCGAGCTTGCTTTACAACTCATCGGTCACAAATGCGCAACGGAAGCTGGAGGCGGGGGAGTCCTTCAGTGAGCTTGAACTGGCGACGGCGCGGCGCAATGTCGGCATGGCGTGTAAGCTCGCGCTCAAAGCGGGCACCCGGTTGTTTAACGCCGCGGGTGGCCGGGCAATGTTTGAGGGCCATTCACTAGAGCGTCAGTATCGCAATCTGATTGGCGCCGCGTCCCATCATGGTGTGAATTGGGAAACCCTCGCTGCGAGCTACGGCAAAGAAATCCTCAAGGAGTGAGTCCGTCCTCATAGGGGGGGGCTCTTAGCCCACATTTGCCGCCTGAGCTGCGATGCCCGAGTCGTCCCTCGTGCCATCAAGTCTTACTGTTATGTAGGGTATGCAGGAAATCCATGGCGCTGCTGGAGAGTGGCTTGCGATTATCGAAGACGATGAAGGCTTTAATCTTGATGTCCTTCATTTCCGGCACATCCAATACTCTCAGTTGGCCTTTCTCGATCTCTGGTGCGACGCGGCCCCGGAACAGCAATCCCACACCGAGTCCCCTTTCAACGGAGGCCTTCACGGCATCAGGTGCATCGCACTGTACCACGAGGTTAGGTTGGTAGCCGCGTTTGCGGATCTCATCAACGATAACACTGCCCCGCCGCACGATCAGGGGAAGGGCGGCGAGTTCTTCCAAGCTCATTTGCTTGTTTGGGAGTGAACTGTCTGGCGGCACAAATGCGACGCTTTCGTAATCCTTGTAAGGTTCGTAGACGCAATCATGGAAATAGGTCGGATTGGTGATCAATGCGATCTCCACTTCCGAATTCAGGACATTGCTCTCCATGGTGTGGCTGTCGCTGGTCTGGATCACCAGTTGAACATCCGGATGGCGGGCGCGAAATGTTCCCAGGATTTCCGGGAGCACCGTCACCGAAAGGGTGTTGCTGCCACCGACGGCAAGAATGGAGGAGCGGCTTGCTTTGACGGTTGTCTTGAAAGTCTTTTCAATTTCTTTTAATTTGGCGAGTATAGGACGCGTTTCTTCGAGAAAATCGCGCCCTATTTGGGTCAGGCTCATGCCATGATTACTTCGGGCATAAAACTTTAGGTTGTATTCTTTCTCAAGTAGTTTGAGCTGAGAGGAAACCCCGGGCTGGCTCATGTTCAGCTCCGCCGCGGCATTCGTGACATTGAGATGCCTTGAGACGCATTCGAATATATTCAATTGGTGCAGCTTCACTATAGACCCCGGCCTTTCCCTGAGCCCTTTTGGGGCTAAATTTGGGTACCCTGAGATGATATGTTGAACCATATGAAAAACCAATGGCAACATAAGGAAAGATTATTGGACGCTATAGCCATTGGCGGATACGAAACTAGGGCCGTTGGGCGGTTGAACCAGCAGAAAATAATGCTGGCATACGCCCCGGTACGGCGCATGGGAGGCCATGCGGTGGCGTAAATTTACGGGGAGATAATAGATGACCAATGCTGATGCAGGGGCCAGTAATGACCAGCGTATAGAAGCTTTGCATGAACGACTGGCGGCCCATTCATTGGGGGGCCATTGGCAGGAGCGCAAAGAGCGTGATGCGGTGCTCGTGCCTCATGTTTGGCCATGGAAGGCGATCTATTCCTGCCTGATGGTATCAGGCAAAGTTATTAAGCTCGGCCATGCTGGCGATGCCGCAAACCGCCGTACCGTGCAGCTTGTTAATCCGGCCATCACCAACCTCAAATCAACGACACGCACCCTGCAGATGTCGATCCAACTGGTCAATCCGGGAGAGACCGCGGAATGCCACCGTCATACGGCGGCGGCACTGCGTTTCGTGGTCGAAGGCGACGGCACGGCGTTCACCAATGTTGAAGGTGAACAGATGTTGATGGAACCCAACGACTTGGTGCTCACCCCGAATTGGACCTGGCATGACCACCAAAACGTCGGCACTGAGCCGGTGGTCTGGCTTGATGTGCTT
>JBLHLO010000084.1:0-8434 GCA_047621105.1 Alphaproteobacteria bacterium | reverse complement strand
AGGATGGTATTGGTGGGGAGGTCCTCTTCTCCAGTCAGCAGGGCGGGCCGAAGCTGTGGCGCCGTCTTAAGGACGACCGGGCCTATAAGGCCGTAGTCCATGCCTATAACAGTTGGCTGGCGGAAGACTATTGTGCCCTGGCGCCGAACCGGCTCATCGGCGTCGGCATCATCCCGAAGTCCACCCTTGAAGATTCACTGGAAGAGCTCGAATACTGCAAGAACGCGGGCTTGAAGGCCGTCGTGCTGGTCGCCTTCCCATCCGGCAAAACCTATCCATCCGAAGAGGACGACCGGTTCTGGGCGAAGGCCTTGGACTTGGACATGCCGGTGACCGTCCATGTCGGTTTGGAAAGGGACAATGGCGACCCCCTGCTCCGCTTTCCAGAGGAACCGCCAGAGCTCATTGAACAACTCGGCCCCGTGCTGGTCACACAAGTCTCGCAGTTTAGTCCCAAGCGTGGCAGCGGCAGCGTGACGGCGGTTCAGATGGTATTGTCCGGTCTTTTCGACCGCTTTCCAACATTGCGCATATTCTTCGCCGAGAACCAGATCGGCTGGGTGCCGTTTTACCTGCAATCGGCCGATGTCCGCTATGAGCGCAACCGCCACTGGGCGGCCAAACTGCTCGGTTTTCGCCCGCTCTCACGCCCGCCCAGCACATATATTCTGGAGCACTGCCTGTGGGGCTTTCAGCTCGATCCCGTTGGGGTGGAACTGCGCCATCATTTGGGGGTTAATAATTTGATGTGGGGCTCGGATTTCCCGCACCAAGAATCCGAATGGCCCCATTCCCAGGATGTTCTGGCGCGCAACTTCAAGGGTGTGCCGGACGAGGAGCGCCATTTGATGACCGCGCAGAACGTAATCGATTTCTTCCGCCTGACTTAAGGGGAGCGAGGATCACATCCACTACCCTGACGCTTACTCCAGGATGACATGCGGGATAAAACGGGAATCCTTGCTGGTGACCAACGTCTGGTCCTCGCGTATAGATAAACAAACCGCCTTGCTGGCGACCAGCCAGCAACCCAGCAGCGGATAATTTCCCTCATATGCCGGCAGGGGGTGAAACGCCTGCACGATGTGACCTTCCTTGCCATAAGGGCCGTCACTGCTAAATTGTGTCTTGCCGTCCTTGATGATCTCAATATTCGCGCCTTGGCGAGACAACAAGGGTTTGCGGACATAGTTCCCGCCAAGCGCGGCAGCACCGGGGTCATCCTCGAAATATGCGGGCAGTAGATTAGGGTGCCCCTCGAACATCTCCCACAGCAATGGCAGCAGGCCTTTGTTCGATAGGATGGCCTTCCACGGCGGTTCAATGAACCGGACGCCGCTGGCCGGCACATTTTGCCCGGACTCCTCGTCCATGATCCATTCCCAGGGGTACAGCTTAATCAGGGTTGTGATCACCCGGTCATCGAGATCGGTGAACCGTCCCTGCTGGTCAATGCCAAGGTTATCCATCGCAACGAAGCATGTCTCCAGCCCCGCTTCGCGCGCGCATTCCTCAAGATAATCGAGCGTCCCTTTATCATCTTCGATATCCTGGTTGCAGGCGAAATGCGCCAACCCCTCAATGCCCAAAAGGGGGAAGCAATCTACGATGCTCTCATGGAGATCGTTGAATTGATCGCCCCCTTGAGGAATCAAACCCATCTCGGTGGCCTGCTCAAACCATTCCCATTGAAACACCGCCGATTCATAAAGAGCGGTCGGCGTGTCCGCATTGTACTCAAGCAGTTTGGCCGGCCCCTCACCGTCATAGGAGAGGTCCATTCTGCCGTAAAAGTTTTTTTCCTTATTGTGCCAACTGTCCGCGATATAGCCCCAAAAAGGTTCCGCGATCCCAAGGCGACGTAAAATCGCCTCATCATTCACGGCGCGTTCCACGACATCGAAACACAAGCTCTCTAGTTCTTCCGCCGGGCCTTTCAGGTCTTCTTCGATCTGGCCCATGGTGAACTGGTAGTAGGCGCTCTCATCCCAACCGGTAATGCCTTGGCCGGCATTAAATTCAAAGCCGTGCTCTGCTGCTGCCAGCGCCAGATCAGGCCGTTCGGTCACGGGAATACGCTGCATGGAGTCCAACAATGTGGCGACGAATGACTTCGGCTCAGGTGGAGGCGGACCCGAACCGCCGAGCGGAAGCGCCGAATCCCCCACGCGAAATGGTCGAGGATTTAAAGGAGGGGCGCCGGGTGGCAGACCGCGCGACCTGGGTCCGACCGGTGGCCGAACCTACGCTCCTGTTGTCGGCCGTACGAAGGGTATTCGGACTCTTGGCGGATCGGTAAAGCGGCTGTGCGGCCATGGAGCTGCGCCCCCCGATGAGGGATCCCATCATGTAGCCCATCATCAAGGGCATGAAAATTGAGCCACCGCTCGTTGATCGGTAAGGTGCCTGCTCGCACCGACCGGCACCGAAGTCGGCCTGACAATCTGCTGCAGATGTATACTTCGGTGCCACGGCGGCATGCTGAGCGCGCGCCTCGCCATAGGTTTTCTCACACCGTTCGCGGGTCGTACTGGAATCGTCGATGCATTGCTGCAAGCTATCGAATACCGCGGCATCCACCTTTGGTTCTTCACAGGCGGTCAGCGCGATCAGGCTTACGCTCATCAGCAAGCCGCCTGCAATTGAATTCCAGCGTTTCATCGTACGTTCTCCAATCACGATTAACTTTGGGGCACGGCCATCAGTTCGTCATGGAAGCGGCGTTGAGGATGCCACCGGCGAGTGAGGCCGCCCCAAGCCATAGGCCGCTGGCCGCTTCGCCCTTCTCGATCCGCTCCGAAATTTTGGGTATGGGCAGACGAACGAGGAAAAAAATCACGATCTGGACAATCAAGGCGATCACGCCCCAGACCACACAATCCAGTAAAGCGCTCGAATGGGCGATCGAGCTGGCCAGCGGCAAGCAGAAACCAATCAGGCTACCGGCGCAGGCGAGTGAAGCAGCCAGGTTATTTCCCCGGATCAGCTTGATCTCGGAATGCGGCGTCACCCACATGTAGATGACCATATAGAACAGAGTCAGGCCTGCAGCAGTTCCCAAATAAGCAAGGAATAATGGGAGCTCGTTAAGCGAAGCACTGATTGTTTCCAACACGATCCAAATCTCCTTGGGTACTCTAAGGAAGAGCCGCTGACGCTACCACGATTAGCGGGTGATCAAAAGCGGGAACCCCCACCCTATGGTCAGATCACTCAACAACCATTTGTCGGTCCCCGGCGCTGTCATCGGCGCCTGAAACCTGCTCGACCCGTGTCGGGGCGAGGGGCCGCCTGACGGTCGCCGGATCGATGCCGGCACGCATTGCCGCCATGAGACCCACTGCTTCAAGATAGTTATCCACCTCAAAATATTGGCCCTCGGCCCAAGGCAACATCGACAGGTCATTTTGCATCAAATTGGCATTCTCCCTGACAGCGATCACCGGCATGCCTTGCCGGAGCGCCGCCAAGGTAGGCAGACCGAGGCACCCCACGGGGATCACGAGGCAGGACACATCCTTAGCCGACAGGGTGGCGGCATCGGCCATTTCCACCGGATCGGTGACGATCGCCGGGCTTCGATGCAACCCCTTCAGGATACAATGGAGAAACGCCATGGACACCGCCTCCGCCGCAAGACGCGGCTCGACGATGCCGATATCGGCATTGGCAATATCTTGATTTTCCAGCATCGGCGAATGGGCCGACGGCACGTTGAAAAGGCTCGAGATCGCATGGGTCAAAAGTGCTTCCACCCCACCCCATGGGTTCACCATTGTGCCGCCCGCGTCGAAATACGCCTCATGGTATTCCAGCGGTACATCAATGACCGATGCGATGGCAACGGCGTCATAGCTGCCGCGCTCCCTCTCCAGCACCTCACAAAGACCGGCAAAGTTTTCGACCCGGCCCGCAGAACGACCCGAGCCCGCATACGCCGCGCTCAAACGAACCGGGCGTTCCATCTTGATGACCTTCGGACAGTCCAGCCCGAAGGATGCCCGCGCGGCGCTCACCGCATTGACTGCAACATCGACAAAAACCTTATCCTCATGATCGTCGATAATCGTCAACACCCGGTTTGACCGTACTTTGCCGAGGCCAACCGTTCCCATGAGGAAACGGGTAAGGACGCTTCCCTCTACATAGACGGTGTTCTCGGTCATCTCGTTGAGGTCACTTGCATTGACCGCATTTGGGTGCGTGATCAGATTGTCACAGATCCCCGCAAGCATGCGAACCACGGGCGTCGCATCGCCCGCATGGCCACCAATTTCCGCACCGATCCCCGTCGGCACGATGAACACGGCATTGAATCCGTCATTGCGCGCCCTGCCACGTTGTTTGAACGCAAATAAAGAGTTCGCCGCAAAACCCGATCCTAAACCTTGCAGGATGCCCACTTCACACTCGCAGGTATCATCTTGGGACTTCGTCACCGCGAAACGGATCGGCACGGCGTCGCCAGGAATACGGAAGCGCTGTGATCTTTGGACCTGATCCAGGAAATCCGGCGCCGCCGCCGAAATGGGGAGCGAGAGGAATTTCTCAGTTATTTTCATACTCAACCGTTCCGCACTGGCGCGCGAAGTCCTCAAATGTGAATTGCTTTCGCAGCATGAATTTGCCTTCTCCCGTCAAGGCATAGACAGAAGGCAAATTGACGCCATTGAAGAAGTGGGCCTTGACCAGAGAATACGCCCCTGCATTAGGGAACACCACCTTGGACCCAACGTCCAAGGATTCGTTGAAGGCGTAGGTGCCAAATAAATCACCCGCAAGGCACGTCGCCCCGGCCAGGATATATTCATAAATGCCGTCTTCCTTGTCCCCTTGAACATCGGGTTCAAATGCGAACTCAAACACCTCCGGCCAATGGTTGACTGTCGTGTCAAGAACGGCAACAGACTTGTTGCCACTCACAAAAACATCAACAACGGAAGCAACCAGAAAGCCCGAACGCCTGACGATGGCAGTTCCCGGTTCAACAAATATTTCCAGACCAAAACGGGACCGCAGAAGATTCACCGTCTCCTGAAATTCATCCATATTCTCTTCCGTATCAAACAGGTATCCCCCGCCAAGGTTGATCCATTCAATCTTGGTGAACAAGGGGCCAAGCCGGTCCATCAGATGCCGAACCGTTGCCAGAAGGCCGGAAAAATCACTCGCCTCACTGTTGGTATGAAAATGAATGCCGGAAATGCCGGTCAGCCTTTCGGGAACCGAATTCTGGTATTCCTCAAGGTGTTGTAGGGGCACACCCAGTTTGGAATTTTCGCGGCAGGGATCGTAGCGAAGGTCACGCACAAGGGGCATTTCGGGGTTTACCCGAAGGCCACAGTTCACCTGCCCCGCAAGGGAGGCACTGTACATGCTCCACTGTGACAAGGAATTCAGGGAAACATAATCACAAGCTGCGGCGACGGCATCGATTTCATCGGGGCGAAGACCCGGGTTTGTGAGGTGGACCGTCTGCCCATCCCGAGCAATCTGGTTGATCAGCCTAGCCTCAAACAGGGAACTCGCGGCAAAGCCGTCAACATTTTCGGCAATGATTCCAAGAATATCGTGAAGGGAATTTGCCTTGGGTGAATAAAGAACCCGGCATCCAGATGCACGCGCCCAATCTGCAACCCGTGCGGAATCTGCCCGCAAGAGGCCCTCATCATAAACAAAGGCCGGGGTCTTTAACCCTTTCATCCCCTTACGATTCAGTGAGGGGATGGATGTGTGATTGAACCCAGGTATCGTCATGTCTTGATCATCCGGTAACGTTCTTAACCCGTACAGAAATCTTGTCAAACCAGAACGCCGCTCCGACCCTCTGCCCCGCCCCTTTATATATGCAAGATATACGAAAAGAGTTCAGGGGCGCTCGAAAGCAATAGATGAGAGACAACCCATCTGGTTGTTACGATAATTGCTGCGATAATTGCTGCGATTGTGGTGTATTTTTAGGCTTTGAAACCTTGGATTACCTAGCAATCGCTTGGAATCTGTCACCGAAAATATGGCGTCCCCTAGGGGAGTCGAACCCCTGTTTTCGCCGTGAGAGGGCGACGTCCTAGGCCACTAGACGAAGGGGACCCGGGCCAGCGCGTACGCCGACAAGGCCGAAGTTCTAGCGGCTCACCGCCCGCCAATCAAGGGTCTTCAGGGTGCAGCGGCCCACCGTGCCGGGCGCAGGTCAGAACGCCTCATCCCGACGGGTCCCAAACAGGGCACCACCAGGGGTTTTGCCGAGCATCGGCATAATGCTAGCATCCGCGCAAATAAAGAAGGTGGCACCCCCGGCGATACACGGACTGGGCAGACCACATCCCACCAAATATGTGAAATCATGGAGGACAGTCATGTCTCGTCTCATCCGCGCCGCCATCGGCGTACTCGCCAGCTTTATCCTCGTGCCCCTGGCCCTTATCGGCCTCACCGTTCTGACCGCCGCGCCCGCCGAGGCTGACGTCGCCGGATTCTATAAAAATAAGAAGATGCGGCTGATCGTTGGCTTTTCGCCAGGCGGCGGCTTCGATGCCTACGGCCGCCTGCTTGCCCGTCACATGGGCAAGCATATTCCCGGCAAGCCATCGTTCGTCGTCAACAACCTGCCCGGTGCCTCCGGCCTCAAAGCGGTGCAGTCCCTCAACGTCAATCCCAAGGATGGCACGGTGATGGTCATCTTCAACCCGGGCAATGTGCTGAAAGCCCTTACCGACCCAAAGAAGGTGAAGGTCAATTTCACCGACCTCGCCTTTCTTGGCAGCGTCACGTCGGACATGCGGGTGTGCTATACGTGGCACACTACCGGCATCAAGACCTGGGATGATCTGATCAAGCGCCCGGTGGTCAACCTCGGGGCCACGTCGAAAACATCAGGCTCGTATCTCGACGGGGCGCTCATGCGTAACCTGTTCGGGGTCAAGGTCAAGCAGATCATCGGCTATCCCGGCTCTGCCGAGCAACGCATCGCCATTGAACGGGGAGAGCTGGACGGTGACTGCGGGTCGTATGAATCGATCCCGGAAGCCTGGATCAAGGGCGGCAAGATCAACATTACTCATCGCAATTCAAAATTGTCGCCCGAAGACGTCAAGGCACCCTTCATCCTTGACCTCGCCAAGACCGACGAGCAAAAGAAAGTGCTCAACGTCATCTTGTCCATCAATGATATCTTCCGCCCGTTCGTAGTCGCCAAGGCGGTACCCGCCGACCGCCTGAAAGCGCTCCGTGGGGCCTTCATGGCAACGGTCAAGGACAAGGACTTCCTGGCTGAAGCCAACAAGTCTAAGCGCACCATCATTGGTCCGGTGTCGGGTGAGGAAGCCCAAGCCATCGTCGCTGGGATGTATGCAACGCCGAAAGCGCTTATCAAAAAAGCCGCGGAAGCCATTAAATAAGGCCAAGCGTTCCAACAATGAAATACGAGGGGCGGTCTAGGGGCCGCCCCTTTTTTAGGGCCTTGGCCTCTTGCTTCAGCCTCTTTCTTCAACGGTGATTTCGGTGAAACCCTGACCCTCAAACACAAAGGCGCGCGGGATCCCAGCCCCCCCTGCTCCATTTCCGCTGACCGGTACGATCAGCCAGACCTCCCCCCCCATGCCTGCATCCGCCGCCCGCACCGTATCGGTAGCCGACGGCTGGGCTTCGCCTCCGGGATGAGAATGATAGGGGCCCAATACCTCCAGCCCCGCATTTCGGGCCTCACGATGGGTGGTGAGCAAGATCGCAGGATCAACTTCAAAATGCCGCGCGGGATCGGGCGCGATATTAGGGGCAGCGACCGCCTGGACGACCTGTAGCACCGCACCGTCACGCCTACCGACCAACAGCCCACAACATTCTTCGGGGGTGGCCGCCTCGGCAGCGGCGATGATCGCGGCCAAGGCCGCAGGCTTCAGGCGCAGGGTGGTCACCGCGCCCCCACAGGCGCCACAGAATTGATAGAATTGGTCATGATGTCGTAACGGGTGATCAACCGCCCGCTCGCGGCATCAAAAATAAAGATCGCCTCACCGCCGCTCTTGAGCCCGGCCCGCAGGGTCAGGCGCCCCACCGCGATCCGGCTTTCGAGCACCCGCGCACCCACAGGAAGTTTCAGCGCCAGCTTCAAGGGCGGTGCCTGGGGCGTCATCCCTGCCAGCACCACTCCTGGCCCATCGCCGGCCCCATCACCAGCTAGACGGCTGCCACGGGTCATGATGAGGGTTGCCAGCACAGTAGCGCCGATGACGACGGCAAGCCCCATGACAATCACCAAGGTCTTGAGTGTACGCATGTTTTTGTCCACTCTCCCGATTATGAATGGTGCCGCAGCTGAACAATTCGACATCCCCGCCGCCCCCGACGATGGGGGCCGCCTCGATACCTTCCTGGCAACCCGCCTTGAGGGCCTGTCGCGTTCTCGCCTCAAGGCATTGATCCAAGCAGGCGCCGT
>JBLHLO010000083.1:0-8521 GCA_047621105.1 Alphaproteobacteria bacterium | reverse complement strand
ACCCTGCGTCATTGTCGGGGAGGCTGTGGGTCTGGCGGTCGTCGACCATTTGCAGGCGATGTTCGGCGCGGCGTAGAAATTCGTAACTTTCTTTCAATTCGTCTGCGGCAAGCATGCTGATCCGCTTTTCATTAGCAAGACTGTCTAGGGTATCGCAGGTGGCTGCCGTACGCAGTTCCGGCACGCGTCCGCCCCAGATTAATTGCTGGGTTTGGCCGAAGAATTCGATTTCGCGAATGCCGCCGCGCCCGAGTTTGAGGTTATGACCGGCAACGGCGATCTGGGCGCCGCCATGATGTGCATTGATTTGGCGTTTGATCGAATGAATGTCGTCGATAGCGGCGAAATCGAGGTTCTTGCGCCAAATGAACGGTTCCAATATGCGCAGGAATTGAAGACCCGATTCTCGGTCACCTGCGATCACCCGCGCCTTGATCAGTGCCGCGCGTTCCCAGTTCTGGCCGGTGCTTTCGTAATAGGTTTCCGCCCCTTGGGACGAAACCGCGACTGGGGTTGATCCCGGATCGGGGCGCAGCCTGAGATCGGTGCGGAAAACATACCCATCGCGGGTCCGGGTCTCGAGGATCTTGACCAAGCCTTGAACGATGCGGATATAAAATTGGGGGGGCGATTGACGCCCAGTATAGGTGAGCCGTTCCGCGTCATAGAGGGCGATCAGGTCGATATCGCTGGAGTAATTGAGTTCATGAGCGCCGAGCTTGCCGAGGCCGAGGATAAACAGGCCGGCTCTCGCGGCAGGATCGTCTTCATCGGCCAAGTCGGTGGCCAGCGCAATTTCCCCTTGGGTGCTGGCCTGCCCTAAAAGAGTGGCCAGCGCCGTATTGACGGCTTGATCGGCGAAGCGCGAGAGGGTTTTCGTTACTTTATTGAGATTCCAAGCCCCGGCGATGTCTGCGATGGCGGTAGCGAGCGCCACATGGCGCTTGGCCCGGCGTAAGGCGGCCATGGTTTCGGCCTCTGTCCGGGCACGGTCGGGGGCAGCTTCGGCCATAGCATCTTCGATTAAGGCGTCTGGCCCTTCGTCGATGATCCGTTTGAGGGCCGGGGCGTCTTGCAGAACGCATTGGCTTAAGTAGGGGCTGTTGCCGAAGAGGGCGGTCAATAACGCCCGTCCCGCCGGATCATCGGTAAAATCCCGGGCGAAGGCAGCGATATCATTGCTATCAGTGCCGTCAGCGCGCGCGCCGATCTCGGCCCATGCGGCGAGCCCTGTTTCGGCTGCTGTCGTGTCCCCGGCTTTGGGGAGGCGCTGGGGATCGGGTAAAAACGTCACCTGCCGCCTTTCCTGTGGCTAAGATTTGCCGCACACTGCGCGAACTCGGCGGAAGCGTCAAGGCTGGGAAGCAGAGGATCGGCGTGTTCAAACGGTGCATTAAATTTTGCCTGGAATTTATCGGTGTGCTCATCGCAGGTACCACGGTGCTATTGCTCTTGGCGGCATTTCGCCTCAGCTATGGGCCGGTATCGCTTAATTTCGTCACGCCTTATATCGAACGCGGCTTGTCGGCCGATGATCGGTCAGCCGTGGTCACGATCGACAGTACGCTACTGACCTGGGCGGGCTGGGAGCGAACCCTCGATATCCAGCTTTCGGGCGTTCACGTCAAAGGGCCCGATGGGGGTGAACAAGCCTTCATCCCCAATATCGTTATCGGTTTTTCACTGAAAGCGCTGTTGCGTGGCCGTTTCGCGCCGACTGGTCTGGAACTTTTCAAACCCCGGTTGACGGTCATACGCCATGCCGATGGCAGTTTCGGATTCGGCGATACGGTTATCCAAGCTGCTAAGGGCCAAACATCGGCGCAGCAGGCACAATTGCGTGGTGAATTAACTGCTAAAGCGATTTCGAAGCTCGTGGGTCCGCCCGATCAACAGGGGCCGCTCGGCTACCTTGCATCTATCAGCATGGTCAACGCCGATCTGAGATTCGATGACCAACGCGCAGGCATCACGCTGAATGCGCCCGAAAGTGAGATTATTTTTGCGCGTGACGGCGCCGGTCTAGGTGTGAGCGCGCGCCTTAATCTGGCGATTGGTGATCACTTCACGAGAATCCAACTGGCCGGGGGATATAACCCGGCTCAAAAGGCGCTTGATCTTGAGGTTCGGTTCAATGGTTTTGTGCCGGCCGAAATCGCCGGATTGGCAGCAGAACTAAAGCCGCTGGCGTTGGCGCGGTTGCCCGTATCGGGCAAGGTGCTGGGGCGCCTCGGTCTCGACGGCAAGATCGGGGCAGTTGCCGTGGATCTGAAGGCGGCGGCGGGCACGTTGACGGCACCAGATTTATTCGACGCCACCGTGGAGGTGCAGTCGGCTGCGCTCAAAGCGCATGTCGACGAAGGTTTCAAGTCGCTCGTAGTGGAAGCGTTCACCGTTGATTTTAACGGCCCCCAAATTGCTCTTTCCGGTAAGGGCACCCGCGACGGCGGGCGTCTTAAAGCAAATTTGGAGGCCGGTGCCCGTCATGTGACTAGCGCCGATCTCAGGCGGCTTTGGCCTAAGAACGTTGCCCCCAATGCGCGCGCTTGGGTGGTTGAGAATATTGAGGATGGTGGTGTCAATAAAATGCGCCTCAATACGGCGTTGAGTGCGCGTGAGGATGCCGCTGGTAATATCACCGATGTCGCTCTTGATAAGCTTGAGGGCGGTTTTGATTTTGCCGGATTATCCATACACTATTTAAAGCCTTTGTCGCCGGTTACAAACGTCACAGGGCGCGCGATTTTAAGCCCGAGCGCGATAGACTTTGAGGTTTCATCGGGTCGCCTAGGGTCATTACAGGTTTCTGATGCCAAGTTCCGCACCTTCGACCTGGATACGGGGATCGAACTTCTGGATCTTGAATTGGTGGCGACGGGGCCAGTGGCAGAAGTCGTCGGTCTACTCGACCATCCCCGCCTTGATTTGATCAAGGGTCTTGGGATCAAGCCCAAAGACATCAAGGGCAATGCGGCGACACGATTGGTGATAAAATTTCCGCTCCGCAAAGATCTTAAATTTGATCATGTCGATATTGCCGCGGCCTCAAGCCTGCGTAGCGTGGCGTTGCCAGGGGTTGCCCTTGGCAATGACCTGACTGATGGCGACCTGGTGTTGCATCTTGATAAGCGCGGTATGGACGTTAAGGGCACGGTGAAACTTGGTGCTGTTCCGGCCCAGCTTGAATGGACGGAAAACTTTTCTTCCGGGGCGGCATTCATCTCACGCTACGTCATTAAAGGCACCGCTGATGAGGCCGCGCGGGCGCGCTTTGGTCTCGATTTTTTAGCTCCTTACGTCAAGGGACCGGTCGGCGCAGATCTCCTTATTACCAAACATGATGCTAAACGGATGACCCTTGCCGGTGCGCTCAACCTCAAGGATGCCGGCCTTAGCTTTGCCGATCTTGGATGGCGCAAGCTGCCCGGGGTGAGCGGCTTTGCCCGGCTCCGGCTGGCGATTGAGAACGACAAGGCAAAAGTGCTGGAGCGCCTGACCATCCAGGCGGGGGACCTAAAGACATCGGGCTCAATCACCCTCGGGCCCGAGGGTAAATCCATCGCCGGGTTCGAATTTGGCAGATTGGTGTATGGCGGCAACGATTTAAGGGTGAAGGGCCAGTACCGTGCCGATGGCGGGGTCGTGCTTAATATTGTCGGGGCCAAGGGTGATATCCGTTATTTCCTCAACAAGAGCGATGACGGCAAACCGAAGCTTCCCCTCGATATCACCGTCGACCTTGACACCGTACGTGCCGCACCGGGCGCGGTGATTAGCAAGCTTAAGGGCCGCCTGGTACGAGACACGGTGGATTGGCAGTCGTTGGCGATTGATGGCTTGGTCGGCAAGGGCGTACCTTTGACCCTGCGCATCGCGCGCGAAAAGGGTGTGCGTAAGCTGCGCGTCATGTCTAACGATGCGGGGGCCGCGCTTAAGGCTTTCGACATTATTGAACATGCCCAGGGCGGCACGCTCAACATTGAAGGGCAGTATGATTACACGAAACCTGGGCGACCCTTAACCGGGCATTTCAGCATACGCAAATTCAATTTGCTGAAGGCGCCGTTCATGGCCAAACTACTGTCGGTCGCATCCCTGACGGGAATTCTCGATACGTTGTCGGGCCGTGGCATTTCCTTTGACCGCGCCGATATGCCCTTCGTCAAGACGGGCGATCAATTAACTTTCAAGGATGCCCGTGTTCACGGCGGTGCTGTCGGCTTTACCGCCGATGGGACGCTTGATCTCACCAAGGATACCATGAACCTGTCGGGCACGGTGGTGCCGGCGTACACGCTCAATTCCGTGTTTGCCGATATTCCGCTGATTGGACGGATTTTGGTGCCGGAGAAAGGCTCGGGTCTTTTCGCAGCGACTTATGCTATGCGTGGGCCGATTGCGAATCCGGATGTCACGGTTAATCCATTGGCGACTTTGACGCCGGGGTTCTTGCGCAACTTGTTTAATATTTTTGACGCGCCGGAAAAAGGTAAGGGAAACCCCAAGCCGAAAGTGCCTGAAAAACCGGTGGTGATCACGCCAACCGGTCCGGTCGGGCCGGTGACCCCGCTGCCGGCCAATCCGTAGCAATCAAAAATTCAGACGGGCTTAATGAGGGCGTGGCGCTTGGCGCCGACGGAAAGCTTGATGAATCCGCTGTTGCCAATATTCATGTCGGTGATCGACATGGCTTCATCAGTGATACGGTCGTCATTGATGCGGACCGCACCACCGCGGATGTGGCGGCGTGCCTCGGACTTGCTTTTGGCCAGTTCCACGGCACAAAGCGCATCGATGATGGCAATGCCGTCTTTAAGTAGCGCCAGGGGTTGCTCAATCGTTGGCAGGTCGTCGCCAAGGGTGCCTTCTTCGAAAGTTTTGCGTGCTGTTTCCGTAGCTGCTTTCGCCGCCGCTGCGCCATGCACCAGGGCCGTGGCGTGATCCGCCAATATTTTCTTGGCCTCATTGATGTCGGCGCCGTCGAGCTTTTCCAACCGGGCAATTTCATCGAGCGGGAGTTCGGTGAACAGTTTTAGGAACCGCCCGACGTCGGCGTCTTCGGTGTTGCGCCAAAACTGCCAGTATTCATAGGGGCTGACCCGGTCTTCACTCAGCCAGACGGCACCGGCGGCCGTTTTACCCATCTTGGCACCCGACGACGTGGTGATCAGCGGGCTGGTCAGGCCGAACACCTCGCGCTGATCGACGCGGCGGGTAAGTTCGACGCCGCTGATGATGTTGCCCCATTGATCGGAGCCGCCCATTTGCAGGCAGCAATCATGACGCCGCGCCAGTTCAAGAAAGTCGTATGCCTGCAGGATCATGTAATTGAATTCGAGAAAGCTGAGCGTCTGCTCTCGATCAAGTCGCAGCTTGACCGATTCAAAACCGAGCATACGGTTTACTGAAAAATGCCGCCCGTAATCGCGCAGGAAGGAAATGTAGTTAAGCGCGCTCAACCATTCGTCATTGTCCAGCATCACCGCGTCGGTCGGCCCGTCGCCGAAAGTCAGAAATCGGTCGAAGATGCGTTGGATGCCGGCTTTATTGGCGGCAATGGCCGCGTCGTCGAGAAGCAGCCGGCTTTCATCCTTGCCCGACGGATCGCCGACCTTGGTGGTGCCACCGCCCATCAAGACAATCGGTTTGTGGCCGGCGCGTTGTAAATGGCGCAGCAACATGATCGGCACCAGTGAGCCCACGTGCAGGCTGGGTGCGGTACAATCGAAGCCGATATAGGCGGTGACCGGCCCTTTGGCCATACGGGCATCAAGCGCGGTAATATCCGTGCATTGGTGCAGGAAACCGCGGGCGGTGATGGTGTTTAAGAATTCGGTCTTGACCGTGGCCATGCCGTGGAGTCTTTTTCACTTGGGCCACACCCATTGCGGGGCCCCATTGAATTTTGCGTCATGTAGCATGATCGGGAAGGCGGCACAAATTGAACGGTGAACGGGTAATGGTCAAAGCGGGGGAGGCGGTGTGGGCCGTGGGCCTGATGAGTGGCACGTCGATGGATGGGATCGACGTCGCCCTGGTCAAATCCGACGGTGAAACCATCGCCGAGATCGGCCCGGCCCTGACGCTGGCCTATGACGATTCCTTCCGCCGCCGCTTGTTTGCCGCCATCAAAGGAAATCCCGACGAAGCCAGCCTGGCTGCGGTCGAGCGCCAATTGACCGAACGCCATTGGATGGCGGTCGGGGCGCTGGTCCGGCGTTGGTCGGGGGACCCAACATGGGTCAAGGTGGTTGGCTTTCACGGCCATACGCTTTGGCACCGCCCCTTGAGCCACGAGACTCGCCAACTGGGCGATGGCGCCTTGTTGGCCAAGCTGTCGGCGGCGCCGGTGGTCACTGATTTCCGCACTGCCGATATGGCGGCGGGGGGCGAGGGGGCGCCGCTGGCACCGCTCTATCACTTGGCGCGGGTGGATATGGATGGGCTCACATGCCCGATTGCCGTGTTGAATATTGGCGGTGTCGCCAATGTCAGTTGGATCGGCCCTGCCCATTTGCCCCTGGAAGATCGGTTGCTCGCCTTTGATACCGGGCCGGGCGGCGCTCTGATCGATGATTGGGCCCTAACCCATACCGGCAGGCCGTGCGATGTGGACGGACGGCTCGCGGCCCAGGGGACGGTCGACCAAACGGTGCTGGCGCGGCTGATGTCGCACCCTTATTTCGAGCGGACCCCGCCCAAGTCGCTGGATCGATTAGCCTTTGATACGCCGCTATCCGGGCTTTCGGCCGAAGACGGTGCGGCGACGCTCACCGCGTTCACCGCCCAAAGCATTGCCCGCAGCGCCGAATTTTTTCCAACGCCGGTGGGCCGCTGGCTGGTCACCGGGGGTGGACGCCAGAACCCGGTACTGCTGTCGGCGATATCAGATGCCGTCGGCAAAACCGTCGAGCCGGTCGAGGAGGTGGGTTGGAACGGCGACGCGCTAGAGGCCGAGGCATTTGCCTATCTCGCCGTCCGCGCGCTCCGGGGGTTGCCCCTTGGCTTACCTAAAACGACCGGCGCCCGCACGAGCGTGGCTGGCGGGCGCCTTCATATGCCGGAAGTGGTTTAGGTTTACCGATACGCGTCAGGCTCAGCTTGCTTCGCTGACGGCCTCGGATTCCTTGCGCGCTTGATCAACATATTCGCTGACGGCAGAGGTCATTTCTTCCAGCTTATTCTGGAAAAAATGGTTGGCGCCGCTGATCGTGACATGTTTGACGGTGATGTCGCGTTGGGACGATAGTTTGGTGCCCAGTGTCTTGACCGAATCCAGTGGGACCAATTCATCGTTGTCGCCATGGACAATCAGACCCGACGTCGGGCACGGGGCGAGGAAGGTGAAATCATAAAGATTGGCCGGGGGGGCAACGGAAATGAATCCCTCGATCTCGGGCCGGCGCATCAGAAGTTGCATGCCGATCCAGGCGCCAAAGGAAAAGCCGGCAATCCAACAGCCCGCGGCGTCGGCATTGTGGCTCTGAACCCAATCGAGGGCCGCTGCGGCATCGGCCAATTCCCCAATACCATTGTCGAACCGTCCCTGAGACCGGCCAACTCCACGGAAATTGAAGCGCAGCGCAGAAAAACCAAGCTGCGTGAAGGCATTAAACAAGTTGTAGACGACCTTGTTATTCATCGTGCCACCACCCTGGGGATGGGGGTGAAGCAGCAGCACAATCGGCGCGTTCTCGGTCTTACTGTGGAAATAGCGGCCTTCGAGGCGCCCCTCAGGACCGTTAAAGATAATTTCCGGCATTAACTCACCTTGGTTATTGGGGGTTTGCGGTCCCACCATAAAAAAAGTACGGGTATAAACCCTTGCTAGCCTTTATATATGGGTAAATACCTGATAGAAGTTATGGGTTTTAAGACCGTCCGAACCATTGCCGGCGGGCGGGAACATAGCACAAAGAGCCCTATGTTTTTCAAGAACCTGATCGAAGATATTAATGCCGTCATGGCCCGCGATCCTGCGGCCAAGTCCCGATTCGACGTGGTTTTCAGTTATCCGGGCTTCCATGCCCTGATATTTTACCGCCTTTCCAACCGTTTGTGGCGCTGGCGTTGGCATTTTATCGCCCGTTTTGTATCGCATATCGCGCGCTGGTTGACGGGGATTGAAATTCACCCTGGGGCCCGTATCGGCCAACGTTTTTTTATCGATCACGGCATGGGGGTGGTGATCGGTGAAACCGCCGAAATTGCCGATGATGTCACGCTTTACCAAGGGGTAACGCTGGGCGGCACCTCCCTGGATGAGGGCAAGCGCCATCCAACCCTTGAAGATGGTGTTGTCGTCGGGGCCGGCGCCCAGGTGCTGGGGCCCCTGACGGTGGGCAAGGATGCCCGTATCGGTGCCAATGCAGTGGTGCTGCGTGACGTGGGCGCAGGCGTGAGCGTGGTCGGCATTCCGGCCCGGCCCGTGCAGCCCAAGCCCCAAACGATACCCCATGTCACCCCGGCCAACGAAGTGCCGGTCGAATTCTGTGCTTACGGGACCCAGGCAGGGGACATG